>NZ_JAOZVW010000145.1 GCF_025869345.1 Sphingopyxis sp. | reverse complement strand
GTGCGGGTTCTCGCTTCGCTCGAACGAACCCCTCGGCTTCGCTCGGGGAATCGGGTTTATTCAGATTTCTTCCGGCGTTGACCTCGCCCGGCCTTCGCATTAGCGCTCCCCTATGACAGCCTTTCTGGATTTCGAGAAACAGGTCGCGGCGCTCGATCGGCAGATCGCCGAACTGCGCGAGATGGGGGACGATCCCTCGCTCAACATCGATGGCGACATCGCGCGGCTGGAGGACAAGTCCTCGAAATTGCTGCGCGACATCTATTCGAAGCTGACCCCGTGGCAAAAGACGCAGGTCGCGCGCCATCCCGACCGGCCGCATTTCAAACATTATGTCGCGGATATGTTCGACGACTGGATGCCGCTGGCGGGCGACCGCAATTTCGGCGACGACCAGGCGATCCTCGGCGGGCTCGCGCGCTTTCGCGGCCGCCGCGTGATGGTGATCGGCCATGAAAAGGGCGAGGATATCCCGTCGCGCATGAAGCATAATTTCGGCATGGCGAAGCCCGAGGGCTATCGGAAAGCGATCCGCCTGATGCAGCTTGCCGACCGCTTCGGCCTGCCGGTGGTGACGCTGGTCGACACCTCGGGCGCCTTTCCCGGCATCCAGGCCGAGGAGCGCGGCCAGGCGGAAGCGATCGCGCGCTCGACCGAGCAATGCCTCGCCCTGGGCGTGCCGATGGTCGCGGCGATCGTCGGCGAAGGCGGGTCGGGCGGTGCGATCGCGCTGGCCGCGGCGAACCGCGTGCTGATGTTCGAACACGCCGTCTATTCGGTGATCTCGCCCGAAGGCTGCGCCTCTATCCTCTGGCGCACGTCGGACAAGGCGGCCGATGCGGCGACCGCGATGAAGATGTCGGCGCAGGATCTGCTGGGGCTGAAGGTCATCGACCGCATCGTCCCCGAACCCGTCGGCGGCGCGCACCGCGCGCCCGAGGCCGCGATCCGGTCGCTCGGCGATGCGATCGCCGAAGAGCTCGATTTGCTGGTCGGATTGCCGCGCGAGAAGCTGCTCGATGCGCGCGAGGAGAAGTTCCTCGCGATGGGACGGGGCTGACAGGGAACGGGAGCAAGGCGCCCGCGTTCTGCTGATTTAGCCCCTCCCCCTTCAGGGGAGGGGCTTGGTTCGACCGATGGGGAGTCTCGGATAATGCGGAAGACGAAATACAGGCTGGCGGCGGCGTTTGCGCTTTCGGCGTTCGCTTTCACCGGCGCCGCCGACGCGCAACTGAAGGCGATCCGGACCCAGACGAACATCACGCCCGCCGAACGCAAGCAGGGCGACGAGGCGCATCCGCAGCTTCTCGCCGAATTCGGCGGCGCCTATAATGGTCCGCAGGCGGCCTATGTGAACCGGATCGGGCAGAATATCGCGGTCCAGTCGGGCCTGTCGCGCTCGCCGAAGGATTTCACCGTCACTCTGCTCAACTCGCCGGTGAACAACGCCTTCGCGATCCCCGGCGGCTATATCTATGTCACGCGCCAGCTCATGGCGCTGATGAACGACGAGGCCGAACTCGCGGGCGTGCTGGGGCACGAGGTCGGCCATGTCGCGGCGCAGCACAGCAAGAAAAGGCAAAAAGCGGCGACGCGCAACACGATCCTCGGTGTGCTTGGTGCGGTGATCGGCGGTGCGATCGGCGACAATGGCGGGCTGCTCGGCGGGCTGGGCGGCCTGCTCCAGAATAATGCGATGCAGGCGGCGCAGCTCGCGACGCTCGGCTATTCGCGCGGGCAGGAACTCGAGGCCGACCAGCTCGGCGTCCAATATCTGAAGAAGGCGGGCTATGACCCGCTAGCGCTGTCGACGATGCTCGCGAGCCTCGCCAACCAGACCAATCTCGAGGCGCGATTGTCGGGCGGCGACGCGCGGTCGATCCCCGAATGGGCGAGCACCCACCCCGACCCCGCCTCGCGCGTCCGCAACGCCGAAAGCCTGGCGGCGAAGGTCGGGCGCGGCGGCGTGCGCAACGCCGACGCCTTTCTCGCCTCGGTCGACGGGGTGCTCTATGGCGACGACCCCGCGCAGGGGGTGATCGAGGGGCGCGATTTCCTGCACCCCGCCCTCCGGCTCAAATTCACCGTGCCGAACGGCTATGGCATGCAGAACGCGACCGACGCGGTTTCGGTGAGCGGCAACGGCGGCCAGGCGCAATTCACGACCGCGGCCTATAATGGCGACATGAACGCCTATATCGCGGCGGCGTTCAAGGCGGTGGCAGGCAATGCATCGCTGAGCCCGGGCAGCGTTCAGCGCACGACGGTGAACGGGATTCCCGCTTATTATTCGGTCGCGCGCGCCAACACCCAGTCGGGGCAGGTCGACGTCACCGTCTTCGCCTATGAATTTTCGCGGAGCAGCGCCTTCCATTTCGTGACGCTGACGAAAGCGGGCGGTGCGGGCGTCTTCAATTCGATGTTCAACAGCGTCCGGCGCCTGAATGCGAGCGAAGCGGCGGCGATCCGGCCGCGGCGGGTCGATGTCGTCACGGTCGGCCGCGGCGACACCGTCGCGACGCTGGCACGGCGCATGGCCTATCCGGATTATCAGACCGAGCGGTTCCAGGTGCTCAACCGCCTGACCGCGTCGAGCCGGCTGACGCCGGGGCAGAAGCTCAAGATCGTCGTCTACGCCAGCCGCTGACGCGAAAAGAGGAGCGGAAGACGATGTCTTCCGCTCCTCCTTCCTTCATCCGGTCCGCCTCGATCGGGATCGAGACGGAGCAGAGGAGGCTTACGTCTTGGAGTTGGCGGTATTGAGTTCGGTGCCAACCTTGGTGAAGGTGTTGCTGACACTGTTACCGACGGCGCCCATCGCGGTGATGCCGGCGACGGCGATCAGAGCGGCGATCAGGCCATATTCGATGGCGGTCGCGGCCTTGGTGTTGCGGATGAATTTCTTGAAGAATTTCATGACTGGTCTCCTGATGCTTCACTTACCCTGTTGACGGTCTGGTCTGGGTCAACATCCGCAAAGTTAGGGGCAATTGGTTTTGAAAAGCTTAATGCCCGAATGTCTTTGCTGCGCTACCGAGTCCCATTTCTGGACCCTAATTGCGGTTCATCGCTTCAGTCGATGTATCGGAAACATGGTTCCACATCGTGTTGGCGGATTTCCCCACCGCCGTCATGGCGCTCATTGCAGCGATGAAAATCAGGGCCAGTATCAGCCCGTATTCGACGGCTGTCGCGGCTCTGGTCGACCGCAGCAGCCCCTGAATCTTGTTCATTGTTCCGCCCCTGACTGAAGTTATAGTTCCCGAGGCTTTCGAGGGTCGCACAGGAGGGTTAATAATTTGTCCGTGTCCAATGCGGGAAATACCGCCGTTTCCATCCTCACCGTCGTCGCCGCGGCGCTCGTCGACCGCGACGGGCGGCTGCTCGTCCAGCAACGGCCGGACGGCAAGCCGATGGCGGGATTGTGGGAGTTTCCGGGCGGCAAGATCGAACCCGGCGAGACGCCCGAACGTGCGCTGATCCGCGAGTTGGCCGAGGAATTGGCGATCGACGTCGATCATAGCTGCCTCGCTCCCGCCTGTTTTGCGAGCGACACGCTGGGGGACCGGCATCTGCTGTTGCTGCTCTATGTCTGCCGCAAATGGCGCGGGACGCCGCAGGCGATGCATGCGAGCGCGCTGCGCTGGTTGCGGCCGATCGAACTGCACACCCTCGCCATGCCGCCCGCCGACCTGCCGCTGATCGGGCTGATCGAGGCGCTGGTTTAGGGCGTCGCGCGTCAATCGGCACTATCCCAATTCCGTTCGTATCGAGCGAAGTCGAGACACCCATCGGACGGTGAGTCGAATTAAGGGCTCGATGCTCTAGGAAAATATCTCACCCGCGCGTCTTCAACGCCTCCGCAAGCGAAGCCGATCCGCTGCCGCGCCGCGCGGGTTTCGGCTGATCGGGGTGCGGCGCCCAACCGCTGAAGTGGATCAGGCGGAAAGTTTCGGCGATGCGTCCGTCGGGGTCGGCCTGCGCGGCGAAGGCGGCGGCGATCCGCGCCGCTTCCTCGCGCGTCAGCGGCGGCGGCGCGGGCGAGAGGCGGCTCGACAGGCCGGCGGCGCGCAGGTCGCGGACCAGCGCGAACCAGTCGCCATAGCGCACGGTCAGCGCGTCGACGTCGACCACCGGCAGCGCGAAGCCGGTGCGCTGGAGCAGATTGCCGATCGACGCCAGGTCGATCTGCGGATGCAGCCGCGCGATCGAGCGCACGCCGTCGCTCATCACTGCGCGGCGCTGGCGCGGCAGGCTGCCGTCGCCGAGGAAGGCGCCGAGCAGCAGGCCGTCGGGCGCGAGCAGCGCGCGAAGGCGGACGAGCGCGCCCGGGACGTCGTTCACCGCTTCGAGCCCGCCCGGCCAGACGATGAGGTCGAAGCTCGCCAGCGGCAGGTCGATCGCATCGACCTCGCCGGCGAGCGCGCCCACCGCCGCGGCCAGCCGCGGCCCCGCTTCGAACAAGGTGAGGTCGGTTCCGGCCCTGCGCAGATGGTCCGCCAGCCCCGCGTCGTGCGCCCCGATCAGCAGCGTGCGCGCAAAGCTCCGCGTCACCATCGACAAGCGGTCGAGCAAGGTGTCGGCGATGATCGGCGCGAGGAAATTGGCGGCGGCGGGCAGGCGCGCCATGCGGTCGCGCTGCGCGGCGTGGCGGGCGGGGGAGAAAAGCGGCGAGGGCTGCGACATGCGCGCGCTTGTGCCCCTCCCGGCGATGCTGCACAAGTCGCGACATGGGGGACGACTTGACGATGGCCGCCGGGGATGCCGAAATCGACGTGCACGGCGCGACGGACAGCAACGCAGGGCAGACGCTGTTTCGCTTTCTACGAACGGCTGGGCGCGCCGCCGTCGATTATGCGCTGCCGCCGCGCTGCCCCGGATGCGGGGTGATCGTCGGCGAGGATCGCCAATTTTGCCTGTCCTGCTGGTCGTCGCTGCACTTCCTCGACGGCCCCGCCTGCGCGCGTTGCTCGATTCCGCTGCCGACCGCGCTGCCCGGCGGCGCGGTCGAATGCGGCGCGTGCATGGCCGATGCGCCGCCGTTCGACGGCGCGCCCGCGGCGGTCGCCTATGGCCCCGTCGCGCGCACCGTCGCGCTGCGCCTCAAATATGGTCGACGCACCGGGCACGCGCGGCTGATGGCGCAATTGATGGCGCGGCCGCTGGCGGCGCTCGGCAGGAGCGAGGAGGTGCTGCTGGTGCCGGTGCCGCTCCACCGCTGGCGGCTCTGGTCGCGCGGCTTCAACCAGGCGGCGCTGGTCGCCGAGGCGCTGGCGCGGCTGACCGGCGCCGCGCACGACCCGCATCTGCTCGTCCGGGCGAGGGCGACGGCGGCGCTGCGCGGCAAGGGACGGCGCGAGCGCGAGCGGATCGTCGCGGGCGCCTTCGCGCTCGCCCCCGATGCGCGGGCGCGGGCGGCGGGGCGGCATCTGGTGCTGGTCGACGACGTCCATGCGAGCGGGGCGACGCTGCGCGCGGCGGCGCGGGCGCTTCGGCGCAGCGGCGCGGCGCGCATTTCGGCGCTGAGCTGGGCGCGCGTCGTCCCCGATGCGCTGATGACGAGCAACATATTTGACTTTGCCTCGTTGGATTCCGATATCGGGGACGAAAGGACGGCAGGATAGCCATATGGCGACGATCGAAATCTATACGAAGGCGTTTTGCGGCTATTGCGCGCGCGCCAAGGCGCTGCTCGACCGTAAGGGCGCCGCCTATCGCGAAATCGACGTGACGATGGATCGCGCCGGCCATGAGGCGATGGTCGCGCGCGCGAACGGCGGACGCACCGTGCCGCAGATCTTCATCGACGGCCGGCACGTCGGCGGCAGCGACGATCTCGCCGCGCTCGAGGCCAAGGGCGAGCTCGACGCGCTGCTGAAAGCGGGCTGAGATGATCGTCTTCGACCTCTGCTGCGCCGCCGGCGGGCATCGGTTCGAGGCGTGGTTCGCGAGCAGCGACAGCTTCGCCGACCAGCAGGCGCGCGGGCTGATCGCCTGCCCGGTCTGCGGCGATGCCGAGGTGAAGAAGGCGGTGATGGCGCCGCGCGTCGGCGCGAAATCGAACCAGGCGGCACCGGTCGCTGTGGCTCCGCCCGCCAATACCGCTGATCCCTCGCCCGAGCTGGTGCGCAAGGTGCTGGCCGAGATTGCGGCGAAGCAGGCAGAGATGCTGCCGCAGTCGCGCTGGGTCGGCCGCGATTTCGCCGCCGCGGCGCGCGCGATGCACGAAGGGCGCGCGGCGGAGGATCTGATCCACGGCCAGGCCTCGCCCCAGGAGGCGCAGGCGCTGCACGAAGACGGCATCGCGGCGATGCCTTTGCTGGTACCGATCGTCCCGCCCGACGCGATCAATTGATCGCGATTGACGCTCGCCGCTCCCCGCCGCTAAACGAGCGCCGGCGCGCCCGTAGCTCAGCAGGATAGAGCATCAGATTCCTAATCTGGGGGCCGTGGGTTCGAATCCCGCCGGGCGCACCATTGCCGAACAAAAGAGAGAACCGCGGGCGCGGCCCGATCCGGGTCGGCCGGGGCGCTCCTTGCGAGCGTGGCTTTGGACCCGCCGATCCTGTCAGCAATTGTCATCATTCCTACGGGCTTCGTCAGCGGACAAGATGGCGGGTAACCCCATAGGTCGGTTCCCACGGAAACGATCGATGGATGGGGGCCATGACGAAGCGATTCTCGACCAGCCTGGCGGCGCTTGCGCTGGGGGCCATGATGCCGTTGCAGGCGGCCGATGCGCAGGAGGCGCCGGTGCCCGCCGGCTATGATGCGCTGGCCGGGCAGGCCGGCGAGCGCGCCGGCGATCCCGATTTCGACTATCGGCTGGGGATCGCGGCGCTCGACGCGGGCCATTATGGCGAAGCGGTGATCGCGCTTCAGCGCGTGCTGGCGGTCCAGCCCGACAATGCCCCGGCGCGCGCCGAACTCGCCCGCGCCTATGCGCTCGCCGGCGACATCGACACGGCGCGGCAGGAATTCGCCACCGTCGTCGACGATCCCAGCCTGCCCGATCCGGTACGGCAGCGCTTCACCGGCTTCGTGCGCCAGTTCGATAAGCAGATCGGCGGCGGCGGGTCCGACGTCTCGGGCTTCCTCGATGCGCGCGCCGGGCACGACAGCAATATCAACGCCGCGACCGACCTCACCAGCATCGTCATTCCGCTGTTCAGTTTCCTCGGCCCCGGCACGCTCGGCCCCGGCGCGGTCGCGCGGGACGGTGAATATTACGAGCTTCAGGGCGGGGTGTCCGCAGTCACCGCGATCGGGCGGCAGGACCGGCTGTTCGCGAGCGCGCTCGGCAACTGGCGCGACAATTTCGATAGCCGCGGTTTCGATCAGGCGGCGCTGACCGGCACGGCCGGCTATGCGCACAGCTTCGCCAACCGCGACGTGGTGTCCTTGTCCGGGCAGGCACAGAAATTCTGGCTCGGCCACGACGGCTATCGCACCTCCTACGGGGTCATCGGCCAATATACGAAGACGCTGGATGGCGGCCGCGCGCTGACGCTGTCGGCGCAATGGAACCGGCTCGACTATGACGGCGCGCCGCTGCGCGATGCCGACCGCTATGCGATGGGCGTCGGCTATGTCACGCGCACCGTCGCCGCCAATCTGACCGGCGGCAAGGAAGAGGTGCGCCGCCGCGCGGGCGATGCCGAATCCAACTGGTTCGCGGGCGCCAGCATCGGCGGCGAATTTCCGGTGGCCGCGAAACTGGCGCTCGTCGCCGGGGCGGCGTTCGACCTGCGCCGATACGATCAGGCCGACGTGCTGTTCCTGACGAAGCGCAACGACGAGCGCATCGACCTGACGGCGGGCGTGAAGTTCGCGCTGACCGACAGGCTCTTCTTCCAGCCGCGCGCCACCTGGACGCGCAACTGGAGCAACATCGCCCTTTACGATTACGAACGCTGGACCGTCTCGGCCGGCCTTCGCCTCGAATTCTGATCCGCTGATCCTGGGGAGAGACCACGCCATGACCGCCAATCCCAATCTTCGTTTCAGCGCCGTGCTGATGGCGACCGTTTCGGGCCTGTCGCTTGCGACGCCGGCGCTGGCCGCCGACGTCCTCTTCTCGTCGAAGGGCGACACCGCGCTATCGCTCGGCGAGCGCGTCCATCAGGTCGACGGGCTCAAGCAGATCCGGCTCGACGGCGGCGCGACCGTGTCGGTGCTCGACGCCGCCGACTATCGGATCAACGCCGACGGCTCGGTCGATCTCTATGCGGGGAGCCTGACCGTCGCGAGCGGCGCCGGGGAGACGATCGTCCATATGCCGGACGGCATCGAAGGGCGGGTCGGCGGGCGCGGCGCGGCCGCCAACTTCAGCGTCGCCGCCGATGGCACCGGCCGCGGCCATGCGATGACCGGCCAGGCGAGCATCGGCCGCGCGGGCGACATGCGGCGTTTCGATGCGGGCGAGATGTTCGCTTTCGCGCCCGGCAAGCGCCCCGAGCGCACCGTCGCGAACGGCGCGCAGGCGACCCCCGGCGCCGATATGCCGCAGATTGCGTCGATGGCGGACGGCGGCCCCGCCGCCGCCGCGCAGAACGGGGTGCCGGTGACGCTGGGCGATGCGCTGGCGGCCGCCGGAGCGTCGAGCGACATATTGGCGGCGGCGCGCCGCGTCGATGCGGCGGTCGCCAATCCGGCGATCGAGAGTTTTCCGAGCGGCGACCTCGCGCTGCTCGTGGCCAAGGCCGGCGATGTCGCGCACGCCTATGGCGGCTCGCCCTTTCCGGCGGCGCAGGCCGACATCGTCCGCACCTATTTATCGTGGCTGGCCGGAGGCGGCTCGCGCGCTGCTTTCCTCACCGCTTATGCGGGCTTCCTCGGCGACTATCTCGACCTGCTGCGCTCGGGCGCGGCGCCGTCGAGCTTCGGCGCGGCCAGCCTCGCCGACATCGAGGCGTTCCTGGCCTATAGCGACCGCAGCGGCCGGCTGGCCCAGCTCGGCGCGAGCGACCGCACGCTGGCCGAGGCCTATCTGGCCTTTCTGCGCGGCGGCGGCGACCGTGACCTGTTCACCGCGCGCTTCGTCGATTTGACCAGGGCCTATTTCGCTTTCGTGCGGGGCGGCGGCGATCCCGGCGATTTCACGCAGGCGAGCGCCGACACCATCGCCCGCTACATCGCCTTCCTGTCGGAGAGCGGGCTGGCCGCGCAGCTTGGAGCGAGCGACCGCGCGTTGCTCGATGCCTATCTGGCGAACGGCGGGCTGGCGTTCGCCGGCCAGTATCGCGCGGCGCTCGACGGCTATTATGCCTGGCTCGCGGCGGGGCGGCTACCGAGCGGCTATGCCGCGCTCGATGCGGCGACGCTCAAGACCTATCTCGAAACGCTGTCGCGGTCCGGACTGCTCGCCAGCGTGGCCGGCGACCGGGCGGCCTTCTTCTCCGCCTATCTCGACTGGCTGCGCGGCGGCGGGGCGCCCGATGCCTTCGCGGGCCTGCCCGCCAATATCTTTGCAGGCTATGCAGAGGCGCTGACCGCCTATTACGGCTATCTGGAGAAGGGCGGGGTCCCATCGGCCTACGCCGCGCTGACCCCGGTGCAGATCCGCGCCTATCTCGCCGCGCTCGATGCGGCGGGGGCGAGCGGGCGCTTCCTCGACGACCTCGCCGATTTCTATTCGGGCTATTTCGCTTTCGTCGCGGGCGGCGGCAATCCCGATCAATATGCCGGGCTGCCGGTGCCGCCCGATTATCCCGCCTTCGCCGCGGCGCTCAACGCCTATGCGGCCTTCCTCGCGGGAGGAGGTTTGCCGGCGGACTATGACGCGCAGAGTCTCGCGACGCTCAAAACCTATCTCGACGCGGTTGCGGCCTCGGGCCAGCTTGCCAGCCTTCTCGGCAACAACGCCACGCTGCTTGACGCCTATTTCGCCTATCTGGCCGGCGGCGGGGCGCCGAACGGCTTCGGCGGCCTGCCGGTCTATGCCGACTATGTTTCGGCGCTGAACGCCTATTACGCCTATCTGGCCAACGGCGGCCTGCCGGCGGCCTATGGCGCGCTGACCCCGGCGCAGATCCGCGCCTATCTCGCCGCGCTCAACGCCGCGGGGGGATTGGCCGCCTTTGCCGATCTCGATGGCTTCTTCGCGCCCTATTACGCCTATCTGGCGAGCGGCGGCGATCCGGCCCGCTATGCCGATCTTCCCGCCTATGACAGCTATGTCGCGGCGCTGAACGCTTATTATGCCTATCTCGCGAACGGCGGTTTGCCGGCCGGCTACACGAAGCTGACGCAGGAGCAGGTCGCGGCCTATCTGGCGGCGCTGAACGCGGCGGGCGGCTTCGCGGCGCACGGCGATCTCGACGCCTTCTTTGGCGCCTATTACGCCTTCCTTGCGGGTGGCGGCAATCCCGCCGATTATGGGGGGCTGCCCGTCTATGCGAACTGGCTGCAAGCGGTGCAGGCCTATTACGCCTATCTGCTCGGCGGCGGCGCGCCGTCCGGATATACCGCGCTGACCCCCGAACAGGTCGAAACCTATCTGGCCGCGCTCGACCGCGCGGGCGTGCTCGAGGATCAGTTTTCGGGTGCGGCGCTGCAATTCCTGACCGGCTATCTCGCCTATATCGAAACCGGCGCCGACCCCGACCGGTTCGCGGGGCTGCCCGGCAACGGCACCGATCCCGGCACCAACCCGAATTATCCGGGCGGTTTCCCGAGCGGTGTGACCGGCGCGCGTGCCTATGCCGCCCATGCCGGCGTCTCCGCGCAGGCGTCGGGAGCGCCCCAGCTCGACGCCAACGGGGCGCTGACCGACGCGGGCGACCTTGCCAACGTCAATGCGGAGGTCGCCGATGTCGGCGGCGATGCGTCGGTGGTCGTCGGCCGCTATACGAACGGGACCGCGCGGTTTCGCGGCGGCACCGTCGCCATCGGACCCAACGGCGGCCTTCCCTGGGTCGTCACCGCCCCGCTCGCCGCGCCGCTGCCGACGACGGGCACGATCGATTATGAGGTGCTCGCCGCGACCAAGCCCGTCTTTGCCTCGGGCCGCGCGGCGCCGGGCAGCTTCGACGCCGATCTGACCATCGGCTTCGGCCCGTCGAACCTCAGCTACGGCTTCGACGGCACGATCGTCATGCCCGAGGATGGCGGCGACGTCCGCTACGACTTTGCGTCGGCCGGACGCGACACCGGCGCGCTGGTGAGCACCGGCAGCATCAATCCGGTCTTCAACATGAACGGCACGATGACCGGCAGCGGCGACGCCTGTAGCAGCGACAATTGTCTGATCCTCTTCTACGGCGGCTTCGGCGGCTCGGAAGAGCGGATCGGCATGACCTATCAGACCGTCGACAACCCCAATTTCCAGCGCGCCGAGCGCATTCAGGGCACGGTCGCCTTTGCTGCCACCGGCACCGGCGGCGGCGACCCCGACCCCGACCCGCAATACAACAGCGTCGCGGCGCCGCCGCAGTTCGCCTATGCTGGCGGCTTCGATCCGGCCAGCCCGGTCGTGGGCTTCATCACCACGCTGACGCTGAAAGGCGGGCCGGTGGTGCCGGGCAGCGAAACGGGATCGCGGGCGACGGCATACGATCTCGCCGCCAACGGCGGGCTCCTTCAATATACGCGCGAAGGGGGCGTCACCAGGACGAACGGCAGCACGACGATCACCGACGTGTCGGGCAACGCCGACATGCTGATCGGCCGCTGGACCGACGGCGTCAACACGGGCGCCAATCCCTTCACGCTCAGCGCCGACCAGGGGCTGCATTATATGCTGGTGCGGCCGGTCGAGACCGGCTTCGCGCTGCCGGCGCAGGGCCTGATCAGCTATGACCTGCTCGCCGCGACGCGGCCGACGATCGTCGACGGCTCGCTGCCGGCCGGCGGGTTCGATGGCGACATGGCGATCGTGCTGGGCACCGCGCCCAAGATCGCGTTCGACGCCACCATCACCATGCCGGGCCTGCTCGGCCAATCCAACCGCACGTTCCGCTATGCGACCACGGGCGGCATGGCCGACCCGGCGCAGAGCGACACACCGCTCACCACCTACAGCGGCGGCCTTTTCGCGTTCCGCGTTTCCGGGGTCGCCGGACCCGATTGCCAGACGGCGGATTGCCAGTTCGACGCCAAGGGGGCCTTTGCCGGCGGCAGCGAGCAGCTCGGCCTGACCTATCAGGCAGGCAACGACCTGGGCGATGCCAAGGCGGTGATCGGCGCCGCGCTTTTCGGCAACGGCACGCTGACCGGCGCGCCGCCGCCGGTGACGAGCACCGGCAACCCGGCGAACGCCGACGTGCTGACCGACATGTTCGTGACCGAAGCGGGCCGCAACGAGACGATGGATCTCGACACGAGCGGCGGCAATTTCGGCTTCGTCTCCTACCAGACCGACGCGGCGGGGGAGATCGTCGCGCTGAAACAGCATTTCAACCTCCGCCTGTCCGACGGCATCGGCTCCGCCCGCAATGCCGACGACGGCCAGACCGCCAGCGGCACAGTCCGCTGGACCCGCTGGACCGAAGGCACGCTGGCGACCGTGCGCGCCGGACCCGTGCAGCCCATCACCTTCAGCGGCAATCAGGGCTATCACATCATCGTCGGCACGCCCGCGACCGATCTGCCGGCCAGCGGCCGGGTGGATTATCAGCTCGCGGGCGGCACCAGACCGACCTCGGTCGCGGGGATTGGCCTGCCGGGCGAGCTGACCTCGGGCGCGGCCGCGGTGCTGTTCGGCGCGACCCCGAAACTGGGCATCGAAATGGCCTTCACTCAGGACGGGGCGAGCTATGCAATGCAAACCGCGGGCGGCCTTGCCGACGTCGGGGCGAGCGAAATCTCGATCGGCGCGACCTCTGCCTTCCGGGTGATCGGCACCTATGGCCAGGGCGTGAGCGTCGATGGCGCAGCCTGCGGCGGCTGCCGGCCGATCTGGGAAGGCTTTCTCGCCGGAACCCAGGGCCGCGAAATCGCGCTGACCTATACGATGCAGCGCCAGAGCGGCGATCGCATCATCGGCGCCGCAGCGTTCACCGCCACGCCGCCGGCCACCAACCCTTATGCCCGTGCCCCCGGCAGCGCCGGGATCGCAGCGGCGCCCGGCGGCGGCTGGGATCGCTGGACCGCGCCGGCGGGTTCGCCTCCCGCGTTGGTTGATCCCGCCACGCCGCCCGCGCCGGGCGTGACGCCGATCGCCGGGGCCTCCCCCGCCACGCTGCGCGCAGAGGCCGAGGCGTTGCTGGGCGGACTGGTGTCCTTTCGGTCGAACAGGCCGTAGGGAGAGGAAAGCCCGGCCTCCTAACGGCGATTGTCATCGGAATGACAGCCTTGGTGTGTGGGCCGCGTCCGCCGCGCGGCCCATAATCCCGTTGTTTCGGACAGGGAGGGTTTTCATGAAAAAGTCGATTGCCGTCATCGCCGCCGCCGCCGCGCTGCTTGCGGGCACTGCGTCCATCGCGCACGCGGCGGAGCAGGAAGAGATCACGCTCGACAAATGCGCGCAAAGCTATGGCACGATCGCCGTGGTCGAGGGCGATACGCAGGGCTGGTCGGACTATGGGCTCGGCTCGCCGCGCGAACTGATCAATTCGCTCGCGCGCGAATCGGGCTGCTTCACGCCGCACAATCCGGCGGCGGGCACGCCCGCCGATTTCCTGATGAACGTCGTCGCCGGCGATTCCGAAGAGGTCGACAAGTCGGTCGAGATGGCGAAATCGGCGGCGGTCGAAGGGCTGGTCCGCTCGGGTGCCGCGAGCAGCATCATCTCCAAGGTTCCGGTGGGCGGTGCCCTGCTCGGCATGTTCGGCGGCCTCGGCGGCAAGAAGAAGCGTGTCGCCGCCGGGATCAAGCTGCTCAGCCCTGCAACCGGGCAGGCGATCATCGCGGGCACCGGCGAGGTGCGCAAGACCTCGATCAGCTTTGGCGGCGGCAATGCCTGGACTGCGGGCGCCAACGCCGCCGGCTATGGCGCGAGCAAGGACGGCAAGATGCTCGTCGAGGCCTTCGTCAAGGCCTTCAACGCGGTGTCCGCGCAAGGCGCGACCCTCGCTTCGCTGCCCAAGGCGCAGCCGGTCGTCGTCGCCGCCGCGCCTGCTGCTCCTGGGGCGAATGTCGCGATCGACACGGTGATGCGTGCGACGCCCGCTGCCGACGGCGCTTCGGTCCGCGCCTTGCGCGCCGGAACCGACCTGACCCCGACCGGCAAGCGCGACGGCCTCTTCATCGAAGTGAAGGACGGCTATGGCACTCAGGGCTGGGTGTCGGTCGAGGATCTTGGCTGAGCGTCCGGCTTGCCCCGGCCCGGTGGCTATGTCACAAGGGCCGGGGTCGCAATCTCGGGGGAATGACTGCGCCAACAGCATGGAAACGCTGAAAATCCTGTATGTCGAGGATGATCAACGCGCCGCGGGCGAGGTTCAGGAGCTGGCCGCGCGTCGGGGCGATATCGTCGTCTGGGAAAATAGCGGATCGGGCGGCCTGCTGCGCGCGGGCATGGAAAAGTTCGACGTCATCATTCTCGACCGTATGCTCGGCGATCTCGACGGGCTGACGATCCTGAAGCGGCTGCGCGAAAGCGGGGTCGGGACGCCGGTGCTGATGCTCTCGGCGCTCGGCCGCACGACCGATCGCGCCGAAGGGCTCGACGCCGGCGCCGACGATTATCTCGCCAAGCCGTTCGAGGCCGAGGAACTGCTCGCGCGCCTGCGCGCATTGCACCGGCGCGCGGCCGGGCGCGAGCATAGCGCGGTGATCCTCTATGGCGCCTTCGAATGCCATGTGAAGGCGCGCACCGCCTTTCGCGACAACCGCCACCTTGCGCTCAGCCCGCGCGAGTTCGAGCTGTTCCGCTATTTCATGGAGAATGCGGGCGAGGTCGTGACGCGCGAGATGCTGTTGCAGGACGTGTGGAACATGTCCTTCGACCCGCAGACCAATGTCGTCGACGTCAATGTCGGGCGGATGCGGCGCAAGCTGGAGGAGGGGTTCGCGACCCCGGCGCTCGAAACGATCTGGGGCTCGGGCTATCGCCTGCTGGACGGGAGATAGCCGCCATCGCCGCCCGCCGTTCCATCTTCTCGCGCCTCGTCGCCGTTGCGATCCTCCTGTCCCTCGCGCTGGTGCTGGGGCTGTGGACGCTGACCGACCAGACGATCCGCTCGACGCTGGAGACGTCGGCGCGCCGCGCGATCGACGTCGATCTCGCCGGGCTCGCCGACATCTATGCGACCAGCGGCCGCGACGAGCTCGAACGCCGGATCGCCGACCGGCTCGCGATCACCCCGCGCGACGGCAGCGCGCCGCATTACATGCTCGCCGACGCGGCCGGGCGGCGCATCGCGGGCGACATTCACCAATGGCCGAAGCTCGATCCGTCGGTTTCCGAAAGCGGCGCGATTCGGGTGGGCGAGGGGACGGGTGCCTATGCGCGCGCGACGCGGCTGGCGCCGGACCTGCAACTGCTGGTCGCACGCGAGACGTCGGACAATGGCGCGCTTCGCCGCCATGTCGCCTTCGCCTTCCTCGGCGGCGGCGCATTGTTCGTGTTGCTAGTCGGCGCGCTGGGCAGATCGGCCGCGGGGCGGCTGCACTGGCGCATCCAGCGTCTGAACGAGGCTTTTCGCGAATCCGACGACGAGCGGCTGACCGCGATGACGCCGGGCCGGCGAACCGACGAGATCGACGAGCTGACCGGGCACAGCGCCGCGGCGCTGGCGCGGCAGAAGCGGCTGGTGGAGGCGTATCGCGACACGTCGGACCAGATCGCGCACGAGATACGTACGCCGCTGATGCATCTCGACGGGCGGCTGACCAAGGCGCTCGCCGCCGATCCCGGCGAAACCGTTGCCGCGCGGCTGCTCGAAGGACGCGCCGACATCAAGCGCCTCGTGGCGATGCTCGAATCGTTGCTCGACATCGCGGCGAGCAAGGCGCGCCAGGGCGATCGTCACGGCCTCAAGCGGTTCAACCTCAGCGAAATGGTCACGCGAATCTGCGAGCTCTATGCCGACAGCGCCGAGGATTCGGGCCATATCTTCGCTTGGGATATTGCGCCCGGCATCCTGTTCGACGGGGAGGAAATGCAACTGACCCAGCTCGTGACCAATCTGCTCGACAATGCGCTCAAATATGTGCCGAAAGGCGGGGCCATCCGGCTTTCGCTCGCTGGTGGTCCCGTGCTGACCGTCGAGGACGACGGCCCCGGCATCGCCGAGGCGGATCGCGAGAAGATTTTCCGGCGCTTCTACCGCAGTCGCGGCGAAGCGTCGGATTCGCCGGGGAGCGGGCTTGGCCTGGCGCTCGCGAAAGCAATCGCCGAACGCCATGATCTGACCATCGCCCTCATGCCCTCGGATCGGGGCGCGCGCTTCGTCGTGAAGGAACAGGGCGCATGATCGCGAAGGCGACGGGACTGGGCGCTGCGATGGCCCTGATGCTGCTTTCCGCTTGCGCCGCGCCGCGCGCGGTCGAGGGGAATGGAGAAGCGACCGCGTCGCCGGCCAGCCGGCTCGCGCGCGACATGCTGGCGGCGGACGCGGCTTTCGAGGCCGGCGATCGCGCCGCCCTCGCCGATGCGGTGCAGCGGATCGAGCGGCAGGGAGCGCGGCCGATCGATGGCGATGCGCCCGATCCCGTCCGTCGCTGGCGCGCGGCGCTCCCCGATGCCGCTCCGCCGGTGCGCGGCCGCGCGCTCGGCCCCGGCTATGTTCGCGGCACATTGGCGCCGGGCGCGGCGCGGCGCATGGACCAACTCTTCCTGTCGGGGCAGGCGGCGACGGTTGCGGCCAATTCGCGGCCGCAGAAGGATCTGCGGCTGAAGATATTCGACGGCGCGGGCAAGCTCGTCTGCGACCGCTCGCCTGCCCATGTGCGCGACTGCCGCTTCACGCCCGTCTTCACGCAGCGTTACCGGATCGAGATCGTCAACGGCGGAGCGGCGACGGCGCATTATTATCTGGTGGTCGATTAGGGCGGATTTTCGGGGGAGAAGATATGGTGACGGGGGAAATCGGCCGGGCGGCGCGGGTGGCGTGGATGGCCGCGGCGCTGTCGTGCAGCGCGGCGGCGTGGGCGCAGGATGGGGCGCAGGACGGCGCGATCGATCGTAGCCGGCTGGACGCCCTGACCGCGCAGTTCGATGCCGCGACGGCCGACGCCGACCCCGCCGGATACCGCGCGCTGGCCGACGAGACGCTGGCGGAGGCCAAGCGCCTCTACCCCGCCGATCATCCCGACGTCGCGCTCGGCGAACTGCATGTCGCCATGGCGCTCGCCTTTGCCGGCGACATGGACGCCGCGCTCGCCATCGTCGATCGCGTGATCCCGCGGCTGGAGGCCGATTCCGCCTATCGCAACAGCTGGCGCAACGCGCTCGGCGCGCGCGCCTATATCCTCAATTTCAAGGGCGAGCATGACGCGGCGCTCGCGCTCAACGAGCGGCTGATCGCCGATTATGAAGCGCTGCCCAAGGGGCGGAACGAGCGCGACTATGCGACGACCCTGTCGAATCTCGCGGCCTCCTATCTCGAACACGGCCGGCTCGACGATGCGCTCGCGCGCAACCGGCAGGCGATCGACATCGCGCTGGCGCTCGATCCGGTTCCCGCCGACGTCGCGATCTGGAACGCCAATCGCACCGTCTATCTCTATTCGGCCGGCCGCACCGAGGAGGCGATCGCGACGGCGCAGGACGCCATCGCGCGCGTCGGCACGGCGATCGGTGCCGACCATCCGATGATGGCCAATCTCTATGCCAATCTCGGCGCGATCCTGCTGCGCGTGAACCGCCCGCACGACGCGATGCCGATGATCCGCCGCGCCTATGAGCTGACCGAGCGGGCCAACGGCGGCCCCAATCAGAACAGCGCGGCGATGCGCGTCCAATTCGCGCAGGCGCTGATCCGCGCCGGGCGCGACGCCGATGCGATCGCCTTTCTGGACGCGGCGACGCCGATCATCGACGCGCAGCTCGGCGCCGAGAGCGACCGCGCGCTGGTCGCCCGCGACACGAGGCTGATCGCGCTGCTCGACACCGGGCACGGGGCGGAGGCACAGCCGCTGGCGCAGGAACTGCTCGGCATCCGCGACGCGCGCCTGCCCGAGGGGCATCGCGACCGCGCCAACGCGCGCGACAATCTGGCGAAGGCAGCGTTCGCCAACGCCGACTGGGCGACGGCGGAACGGGCCGCGTCAGAGGCCGCCCAGTTGCGCGGCCGGATGCTGCCGCCCGAGCACCCCGATCTGCTGGTCTCGCGCGCGATGCTGCTCCGGGTGCAGGACCGCGCCGAAAGCAGACCCGCGGCGGAACTGATGGCCGAGGCGCGCGCGCTGTTCCGGGCGCTGACGCTCAACGCCAATCTCGCGCGCGGATCGGCGCAGGCGGAACGCCAGCGGCCTGCTTATCGCTGGCTCGCCGAACTCTTCGCGCGGCGCGGCGCGATCCAGGATGCGTTCGAGGCGCAGCAATGGGCGGCGCGGAGCAGCCTCGACGATGCGCTCGCGATCGTCGAAAGCGAACGCGCGGCGACGGCCGAGCCCGATTTCGCGGCGACGGTCGCCAGGCGCCGCCAGCTTCTCGCGGCGCGGCAGGGGCTGGAGGCGAAGCTGGACGCCAATCTGATGCGCCCGGATGCCGGTTTCGATCTTGCCGGCCTGACCCGCGAACTGGACGGCAACCGGCAGGCGATCGCCGCCCTCGACGCCGCGCTGCCGGCCGCGCAGCGGGCAAGGCTGGTCTTCACCCCGTCGACGCTCGCGCAATTCGCCAGCCCGGTTTCGCCGCGCGGCGCGTCGGTCATGTTCACCGATCTCGGTCCGTCCTGGCTGGCGACGATGGCGACCGATGCCGGGACGCGGCAATATCTGATCCCCGACGGGGCGGGGCTGGCGGGCCTTGTCGCCCGGCTGCGCGCCGCGATCGACGGCGGCGCGGCGTCGAATTTCGATCCCGCTGCCGCCGCGGCGCTCTACGCCCGGCTTTTCCCCCGCGAGGCCGATGCCATGCTGAAGGGCGCGGAGCGGCTGACGGTGATCGCCAATGGGCCGCTCGGCGCGCTGCCGTTCGGGATGCTGATGCCGGATGGCGGGCGCAAGGTCTATCTGATCGACCGCATGGCGATCAGCCGGCTGGTGCGTGCTCCGCAGGGCGCCCTCGTCGAAACGGGAACCGGCGCGATCGATACGCTGGTGGCGCTCGGCGGCGTAGAGGGCCGCCGGACGGGCGAGCGGATGGCAATGCGATCGAGCGGCGCCGCGCGCGCGATCGACGAATTGCCCGACCTGCCCGATGCCCAGCGCGAACTGGGGTCGCTGGCGGAGGCGCTCGGGACCGGCAGCAATCATCTGCTGATCGGCGACCGGGCGACCGAGGCGGGCCTGCGCGCGGCCGCGGTGCCGCAGGGATCGGTGCTCGCCTTCGCCACGCACGGCCTGTTGCCCGGCGATTTCGACGGGTTGGACGAGCCGGCGCTGCTGCTCAGCCCGGCGGGCGATGACGATGGCCTTCTCAAGCCGAGCGAGATCGGCGCGCTCAGCCTGCCGGCGCGTCTCGTCATCCTTTCGGCCTGCAACAGTGCAGGCGCGGCCGGCGCCGACCGGCCCCAGCTTTCGGGGCTCGTCCAAGGGTTTTTCCTTGCCGGAGCCAAGGAGGTGATGGCGAGTCACTGGCCCGTCCGCGACGATGTCGCGCGGCGTCTTTCGGTCGGCACGGTTCGCGGGATGCGCGGCGGCGAAACGCCTGCCGATGCGCTGCGCGCCGCCATATTGACGGTTCGCGAGGGAAGCGACGGCGAAGCAAGGCTCGTCAGTCCGGTGCTATGGGCTCCATTCGAGCTTTTTTCGGGCTGATTTAGCGATCATGTCATCCATGCTGTGCGTGGAAAGTCTGCATCAAGGACAAGCCGGTTTTCATCCTCCTGGGTGCGCCATTGCCGATCTTTCAGCCAGGCGATTCTTCGGCAAGGACGCGGAGCTCGTCCGGCGATCGGATGATGACATGATGATGGCGGGTGGCGAGCAGGCCCTGGCGTTCCCAGCCGGCGACGAACCGGCTGACGGTGTGGAGGGTGGTGCCCGCGATGTCGGCGATGTCCTTGCGCCGCAGCGGAAAGTCGATCCGCACGCCGTCGCCGGTCCGCCGCCCCGCCTGGTCGAGCAGCCGCAACAGCGTTCGCGCGACGCGCCGCTCGGCGCTTTGCGTTGCCAGTTCGCGCAGCCGCTCCTGCGCTTCGCCTAGCCGCTTGCCGACGATCGCGACCATGTTGATGGCGAGCTGCGAATGGCGCTCCATCAGCGCGAGCAGATCGGCGGGGTCCCAGCTCAGTTCGAGCGAATCGACCATCGTGGTCGCGTCGGCGGGATAGAGGCCGTCGGTCAGAACGGGGACGCAGCCGAATATCTCGCCGGGGCCGATGAAGCGGACGAGAATCTCCTCGCCGTCGCTGCCCGATTGCGTGATGCGCACGCAGCCCGACAGCAGAGCATGGGCGCGCCCGGCGCGCTCGCCCTGGTCAAAGACCCGCAGGCCTCGCGGCAGCGGCCGCGCACGGGCCAGCGCGGCGGCTTCTTCCCGCACGGCGCGCGGCAGCGCGGCCAGCAGCGCGACGTCGGCGAGCATTTCCGCGTCGATGGGAATCGGGGCAGCCATAGGCCTTTCTAGGTCCGTTGCGGCGGGAAGGGGAGAAGTTTGATCCAGCGCAAATTCCTCGCCGTCGATTCTGCTATCGTGCGGGGCAGGGGCGAGGGGGCGGCCCATGGAGATTGGACGATGTTCTGCCCGGAATGCGGTGAAGTGATCGGTTCGGGGCCGCTCGACGCGCGGCGCCTGCGCCATCCCGGCGATGACGGCCTTGCGAAAGCCGTCGGCCGATGGCTGCATGCCTTCGTTCGCCGCGCCTGGCTTCGGGAGCGTTGAGCATGGCGCTGCATCATTGCGGCCCCGGCGAAGTGGCGCACCTTGCCGCACTCGGCGACCGGGCCACCACGACGGCGGCGCTGGCCCGCACCCCGTCCTTCGAGGCCATTCATCTGGTGGTGCGCGCCGGCCAGTCGATCGCGCCGCACCGCGTTGCGGGATCGCTGACGCTCTATTGCATCGCGGGGCACGCGCGGATCGAGAGCGACGTTCCGGCCGAACTCGAGACCGGCGACTGGCTGTTCCTCGAACCGGGGGCGCCGCACGCGGTCAAGGCGGTCGCCGACACGTCGCTGCTGCTGACGATCCTGTTCGACGAAAGCGCGGCGGGCTGACACGGATTATTTGAAACGACAGGGGGTTTCCATGGGCGAATATCGCAAGCTCTGGTGGACGTTGATCGCGGTCCTGACGGTGACCTTCGCGATCCTCGGCATTTCGGGGGTCGAGGTCTATCGCAAGGCCCCGCCGATCCCGGCCGAGGTCGTCACCGCCTCGGGCGAGGTGCTGATGACCCGCGAGGACATCATGGCCGGGCAGGCGGCGTGGCAGAGCACCGGCGGGATGCAGCTCGGTTCGATCTGGGGGCACGGCGCCTATCAGGCGCCCGACTGGTCGGCCGACTGGCTGCACCGCGAACTCACCGCCTGGCTGACCCTTGCGGCCGAGGACGGCTATGGCAAGCCGTTCGACGCCCTCGCCGTCGAGCAGAAGGCGGCGCTGACCTATCAGCTCAAGCAGGAATATCGCCATAACGCCCTCGATCCGGCGACGGGCGTCGTCACCGTGTCGGATCGCCGCGCCCGCGCGATCGCGCTCGTCGCGGCGCATTATGAGAGGCTCTACGGCACCGACCCGGCGCTGCATGAGATGCGCGACAATTATGCGATGAAGGAAGATACGCTGCCGAGCGCGGAGAAACGGCAGAAGTTGACCGATTTCTTCTTCTGGACCGCGTGGGCCGCCTCGACCGAGCGGCCGGGGACGGTCGCGACCTACACCAACAACTGGCCGCCCGAGCCGCTGATCGGCAACCAGCCGACGCCCGAGAATATCCTCTGGTCGCTCGCCTGCGTCGTCATCCTGATCGCGGGCGTCGGGGCGCTGATCTGGGGCTGGGCCTTTCTGCGCCGCCACGACGACACGCCGCTCGTCGCCGCCGACAAGGACCCGCTGACGCTCGCGGCGCTGACCCCGTCGCAACGCGCGCTCGGCAAATATCTGTTCGTGGTGCTCGCGCTGTTCATCTTTCAGGTGTTCATCGGCGGCTTCACCGCGCATTACACGATCGAGGGACAGAGCTTCTACGGCATCGATGTCTCGCAATATTTTCCTTACGCGCTGACCCGCACCTGGCATGTGCAGAGCGCGGTGCTGTGGATCGCGACGGCGTTTCTCGCCGCCGGGCTGTTCCTAGCCCCCGTCATCCACGGCGGCGACCCGAAGCATCAGAAGCTGGGGGTCGACCTGCTGTTCTGGGCGCTGATCCTGGTCGTCGTCGGGTCGTTCGCGGGCAATTATTTCGCCATCGCACAGGAAATGCCCGACGGGCTCGGCTTCTGGCTCGGGCATCAGGGCTATGAGTTCCTCGACCTCGGCCGCGTCTGGCAGATCGCGCTGTTCGCGGGCCTGCTCTTCTGGCTGGTGCTGATGCTGCGCTGCATGATGCCCGCGTTGCGGCGCGAGAAGGGGGGCGACCGGAGCCTCTTGCTGCTGCTCACTGTCTCGACCGTCGCGATCGGGCTCTTCTACGGCTCGGGGCTTTTCTATGGCGAGCGCACCCATATCACGATCATGGAATATTGGCGCTGGTGGGTCGTGCACCTGTGGGTCGAGGGCATTTTCGAGGTGTTCGCGACCGCCGCCATCGCCTTCATCTTCGCGTCGATGGGGCTGGTGTCGAAGCGGATCGCGACCGCGGCCAGCCTCGCCTCCGCCTCGCTGTTCATGGTCGGCGGGGTGCCGGGCACTTTCCACCACCTCTATTTCTCGGGGACGACGACCCCGGTGATGGCGGTCGGCGCGGCGTTCAGCGCGCTCGAGGTCGTGCCGCTGATCGTTCTCGGTTACGAGGCGTGGGAGCATTGGAGCCTGCGCGACCGCGCGCCGTGGATGCGTGCGCTGCGCTGGCCGCTGATCTGCTTCGTTGCGGTCGCCTTCTGGAACATGCTTGGCGCCGGGGTCTTCGGCTTCATGATCAACACCCCGGTCGCGCTCTTCTACCTTCAGGGGCTCAATACCACCGCGGTCCACGCCCATGCGGCGCTGTTCGGGGTCTACGGCTTCCTGGCATTGGGCTTCACCCTGCTGGTGCTGCGCTACATCCGGCCCGAGATCGCGTTCAGCGAGCGGCTGATGCGCGTCGGCTTCTGGGGGCTCAACGCGGGACTGGTGCTGATGATCTTCACCAGCCTGCTGCCGGTCGGCCTGTTCCAGTTCGAGGCGAGCGTGACCACCGGCATGTGGTATGCGCGCAGCGACACCTTCCTCCAGCAGGGCTTCCTCGAAACCTTGCGCTGGGTCCGCACCTTCGGCGACGTGGTGTTCATCGTCGGCGGGGTCGCGGTCGCGTGGCAGGTCGTGATCCTCGGCCTGTGGCGGAAGGGCGCGCGGGCATGAGCATGGTGATGATGGCCGCCGCCGCACCGGGCGCCGATGCGCGCTCGCCGCTGTGGCTGCGCGGCGGCTATCGCCTGCTCTTCGGGTGCGGCGCGCTGTGGGCGGTCATCGTCGTGACCTTGTGGGTCGGCGCGCTCGGCGGGCGCTGGACGCTGCCGATCGCGATGGACCCGCTCGCTTGGCACCAGCATGAGATGCTGTTCGGCTATCTCGGCGCGATCATCGGCGGCTTCGTCAGCGCCGCCATGCCCAACTGGACGGGGCGGCCGACGGTGACCGGCTGGCGGGTCGCGGCGGTCGGCGGGCTGTGGCTGGCGGCGCGGCTGGCGATCCTCTTTTCGGCGACGGTGCCGCCGCTCGCCGGCGCGGCGCTCGATGTCCTCTATCTCCTCATCCTGCTCGCCTATGCGGCGCGCGAGATTTTCGTCTCGGGCAACCGCAACAAGCCGATCCTGATCATCCTCTTCCTGTTCGCGACTGCCTGCGCGCTCGACCATGCCGCGATGATGGGCGCGCTCGCCGACCCGATGCTCGGCGTGCATATGGGCTTTGCGCTGATCCTGCTGCTGATCTCCCTGATCGGCGGGCGCATCACCCCCGCCTTCACGCGCAACTGGCTGATGCGGCGGGGGAGCAAAGAGGGCCTGCCGACCTTGCCGAACCGTTTCGACATGGCGGTGATCGGGGCCACCGCGCTGGCGCTCGCGGCGTGGGTCGCGGGACCCGCCAGCGCCGTCGCGGCCGGATTGCTGATCGCGGCGGGCGCGCTCCAGTTCGTTCGCCTCGCGCGCTGGGCGGGGGTGAAGGCGCTCCGCGATCCGCTCGTCTTCGTCCTCCACCTCTCCTACGCCTGGCTGCCGGCGGGGCTGGTCCTGCTCGGCTGTGCGACGCTGCATCCGGTTCTGCCGGTGTCGAGCGCGGTGCACGCGCTCGGCGCGGGGGCGATGGGGGCGATGACGCTGGCGGTGATGACGCGCGCGACGCGCGGCCACACCGGCCGCCCGCTCGAGGCCGACCGCGCGACCGTCCTCATCTATATCCTCGTCCATTGGGGCGCGCTGCTGCGCGTGATCGCGCCGCTGCTGCCCTTCGATTATCTGACGGTCATCGCGGTGGCGGGCGGGCTGTGGGCGGCGGCTTTCCTGCTGTTCCTGCTCGCCTATGTCCCGATGGCGGTGCGGCCGGCGCGGACGGCATGACCGAGGCGCTTTGGGAGCCATCGTCCCTTCCCAGCAGCGCCGCAGTCGACTATGACGGGCGGGTGACCGATTGTGCAACCTGCGTCGTCCGCAACCGGGCCATCTGCGCGAGCCTCGATGCCGACGAACTGGCGCTGCTCGGAAAATTGGGCCGCCGTCAGCGGGTGAAGGCCGGGCACACCTTATTGTGGGAAGGGGATGACGCGCCGGTCGTCGCCAATGTCCTCGATGGCGTGCTCAAGCTGGTCGTCGCGGCCGCCGACGGACGCGAGCAGATCGTCGGTATCGTCTTTCCCTCCGATTTCATCGGCCGCCCGTTCGGCAAGGAAAGCCCCTATAGCGCGACCGCGATGACCGATGCCGAGGTGTGCATCTTCAATCGCAAGAGCTTCGACGAATTTGCGAGCGCGCACCCCGATCTGCAGCACAAGCTGCTGCGCCGCACGCTCGATGAGCTCGACCGGGCGCGGCACTGGATGATGCTGCTCGGCCGCAAGTCGGCGTCGGAGAAGGTCGCTTCCTTCCTGCTCGAAATGTCCGAGCGACTGTCGGGGCAGGGCTGCAATGCCGGGACGCGGAGCGGGTTCGAACTGCCGTTCGGCCGCCAGCAGATCGCCGACATATTGGGCCTGACGATCGAGACGACGAGCCGCCAGCTCACCAAAATGCGCGCCGACGGCCTGCTCGACCTGCCCTCGCGCCGCGAGATCGTCATCAACGACCGCGCGGCGATGGAGGACATGGCGGGGTGACGCTCTCCTGAGTGCCTGCCTAGGGATTGTGGGGATTCAGCCACGTGTGGACTGGCTGATATGAGGATATTATCGTGTTCCCCCGCGAAGGCGGGGGTCCAGAGCGGGCTGGCGCAGGGCTGCTC
>NZ_JAOZVW010000144.1 GCF_025869345.1 Sphingopyxis sp. | reverse complement strand
ATCTTCCATCCGACTCTGCCCAAAATTTAGGCAAACCCCTGCCTCGCCTGCCTGCCGCGTGAACGATCCGGCGCGTCACCGACGCCAAAACCGCCACAAAATGTCGCCTTCCACCGCGCCCGCGCAATCTGGCACGGCTGTTGCACCGCAACATGATGCCACAAGCAGAAGGGGGCATCATGAAGCTGATCCTGGCTATCATCAAACCGTTCAAGCTCGACGAGGTGCGCGAAGCGCTCACCGCGCTCGGCATCGCCGGCATGACCGTGACCGAGGTCAAGGGGTTCGGCCGGCAAAAGGGGCAGACCGAAATCTACCGCGGCGCCGAATATGCCACCAACATGGTCCCGAAGGTGAAGATCGAGCTCGTCTGCGACGACGCGCTCGCACCGCGGGTCGTCGAGACGCTCCAGCAAAGCGCCGGCACCGGATCGATCGGCGACGGCAAGATTTTCGTCCTCGACGTGGGTCAGGCGGTGCGCATCCGCACCGGCGAGACCGGCGAGGCGGCGCTCTAATGAAGGGGGAAGCTATGAATTTCGCAAACAAGATCGCGGCGGGCGCCGGGGCCGCGGGCCTCGCGCTGTTCGCGGCGCTGCCCGCCTGGGCGCAGGACGCCGCCGCCGCGGCGCCCGCACCGGTCGTCGACAAGGGCGACACCGCCTGGATGATGACCTCGACCGTGCTCGTGCTCGCGATGATCCTGCCGGGCCTCGCGCTCTTCTATGGCGGCCTCACCCGCACCAAGAACATGCTGTCGACGATGACGCAGATCGGCGCGCTCGCCTGCCTCGCGATGATCGTCTGGGTCTGCTACGGCTATGGCCTCGCCTTCGGGCCCGAAGGCAACGCCTTCATCGCCTGGGGCAAGTTCTTCCTCGCCGGCGTGACCCCCGACAGCCTCGCCGACACCTTCTCGGACAGCTTCAAGCTGCCCGAATATGTGTTCATCAGCTTCCAGATGACCTTCGCCGCGATCACCCTCGCGCTGGTCCTCGGCGCGACGGTCGAGCGCATGAAATTCTCGGCCGCGCTCGTCTTCGGCATCATCTGGCTGACGATCGTCTATTTCCCGATCGCGCACATGGTGTGGGCGCCCGGCGGCCTGTTCTTCGATATGGGCGCGCTCGACTTCGCAGGCGGCACCGTGGTGCACATCAACGCGGGCGTCTCGGCGCTCGTCGCCTCGCTGATCCTCGGCAAGCGCATCGGCTATCAGAAGGAAATCATGGCGCCGCACTCGCTGACCCTGACGATGGTCGGCACCGGCCTGCTGTGGGTGGGCTGGTTCGGCTTCAATGCCGGCTCGGCGCTCGAGGCCAATGGCTCGGCCGCGCTCGCGATGATCAACACCTTCGTCGCCACCGCCTCCGCCGCGCTGTTCTGGATGCTCGCCGAAAAGGTTGCGGGCCACAAGCCCTCGGCGCTCGGCTTCTGCTCGGGCGTCATCGCCGGGCTCGTCGCGGTGACCCCGGCGGCGGGCAATTCGGGGCCGTTCGGTGCCATCGTCCTCGGCGCCGTCGCCTCGGTGATCTGCTTCTACACGGTGACCGTCCTCAAGCCGAAGCTCGGCTATGACGACGCGCTCGACGCCTTCGGCATCCACGGCGTCGGTGGCATCGTCGGCGCGATCGGCACCGGCATCGTCTATGCGCCGGGCCTCGGCGGCCCCGGCGGCGCGGATTTCGCCATCGGCCCGCAGCTCGTGACGCAGGTTTCGGCGGTCGGCGGCACGATCATCTGGTCGACCATCGGCACCATCGTCGCGATCTATATCGCCAAAGCGCTCACCGGCCTCCGCGTCAGCGAAGAGGTCGAACGCGAAGGCCTCGACCTCGGCGAACATGGGGAACGCGCCTACAATAATTGACGAGACAGGACACCCGCCGCCGCACGCTCTCCTCTTTCGAAGGACGGCGGGGTCCTACCCAGGTTCCTCCTGCGAACCACTGGCCGGGCGCCTTGGCTCCCGGCCATTTTTTGTGCGCAGCATCGGCGCGATCCCGCGCTTTGCCGGGCCTTTCCAAGCCCCCCGAATGACTGCACAAAATTTCAGCTTGGGTGCCGCAAATTTAGTCTTTGCAACATGACATTAATATGGCATTCAGTCTGCCATGAGTTTCAGGAGGGGAGAGCCTGAAAGGCTGGGCCGGGACGAAAGTTCCGGCCCTCTTTTTTTGCCTTGAACGCATCGGCCCTGGAAATCCGTGGTTTTTCGCTTGGCCGGGCGGTCCGCCCATCGATTCGCCGATCGCCGAATCCTCCCAGCGGATCGCGCTTTTCTCAGGCGCCGCGCTTTTTTGTTTCACGCGAAGGCGCGAAGAAGAAGATACCGGCCGACGGGCCCCTAATCATATCAATCCCAGCGGTATGAGGCGGCGATGACATAGAGAGCCGCTTCGCGGTAAATACCGCCTCTTCGCGCCTTCGCGCCTTCGCGTGAACCCAACTGACGCCACCTCGACGGCAGACGCCAAGCGATGAGGCTGAACCGGACTCCGCATGACAGACAGGAGAGAAAGCGCAGCCTGTCGTCGCCCCGTTGCAAACCCTTCACCTCAACGCCGCGCCAGCGCCACCTTCACGAAATCGGCGGCGCGTTCGCCGATCATGATGCTCGGCGCGTTGGTGTTGCCGCTGACGAGGCGCGGCATCACGCTCGCGTCGGCGACCCACAGCCCCTCGATCCCGTTCAGCTTCAGCGCCGGATCGACCACCGCGTCGGCGTCGCTCCCCATCCGGCACGTGCCCACAGGGTGATAGACGGTGTCGGCGCGGCTGCGGATCAGCGCGTCGAGCGCCGCATCGTCGCCCAGCTCCACCGGATGCCGATCGGCGCCGGCATAGTCCGACAAGGGCGGCGCGGCGACGATGCGGTGCATCATCCGCACCCCCGCGCGCAGCGTCGCCATATCGCGCTCGTCGGTCAGGAAGCCGGGATCGATCAGCGGCGCGGCCGCCGCATCGCCCGATGCCAGCGTCACGCTCCCCCGGCTCTCGGGCCTCAGCACGCAGGCGTGGCACGAAAAGCCGTGCCCCTTCACCTTGGTCCGCCCATGATCTTCGAGCATCGCGGGGACGAAATGATATTGCACGTCGGGCGCGGGCAGGTCGGGCCGCGATTTCCAGAAGCCCCCCGCCTCGGCAAAGCAGGTCGTCATGATCCCGGTGCGCCGGGTGCGGTGCTCGAGGATCGCCTTCACCATCCGCCACGTCCCCGACAGGCTGTCGCCGAACGGATCGGCCGAACGCGTCTCCCAGCTCGACACATAATCGATATGATCCTGCAGATTCGCGCCGACGCCGTCGCGGCCGAGGACGACATCGATCCCTTTGTCCTTCAGATGCGCGGCCGGGCCGATCCCCGACAGCATCAATATCTGCGGGCTGCCGAACGCCCCCGCCGACAGGATCACCCCGCCGCGTGCCTTCAACGTCTCGCGCTTCGATCCGCGCCGGATCACCACCCCCGTCGCCCGCCCGTCCTCGACGACGATCTTCTCGACCAGCGCGCCGGTGCGCACCGTGAAATTGGCCCGCTCGCGCAGCGGCTCGACATAGGCGCGCGCCGCCGACCAGCGCTCGCCCGCCTTCTGCGTTACCTGATAGAGGCCGAAACCTTCCTGGCTCGCGCCGTTGAAATCGGCCGTGCGCGGCAGTTGCAGCGCCGCCGCGCTCTCGATGAAGCGCCGGCTCGTCACATTGGGCCAGCGCTGGTCCATGACGTTCAGCGGTCCGTCGCCGCCGTGGAAATCATCGGCGCCGCGCTCATTGCCTTCGCTGCGCTTGAAGAAGGGCAGCACGTCGGCATAGCTCCACCCCGTCGCGCCGAGCGCCGCCCATTGATCGTAATCGAAGGCGTGGCCGCGGATATAGACCATTGCGTTGATCGCGCTCGACCCGCCGAGCCCGCGCCCGCGCGGCTGATATCCGGTGCGGCCGTTCAGCCCCTTTTGCGGCACCGTTTCATATTGATAGTTCGAGGCCTTGGGGATGAAGGGCATGAAGCCCGGCGTCTTGACCCGGATCGTATCGTTGCGCCCGCCCGCCTCGACCAGGCACACGCTGCGCGTCCCGTCCCCGGCGAGCCGCCCCGCCGCCGCGCTCCCCGCGCTGCCGCCGCCGATGACGATGATGTCGAACTGATCCATATACCGCTCCCCTCGCCACCCGTCCGGTGGTCATTCGCGACTTACATGAATGTCATTAGGGAGCGAGGCAAGACCCATTTCCGTCACCCCGGACTTGATCCGGGGTCCCGCTCGGCGACGCCTGAAAAGCGGGACC
>NZ_JAOZVW010000143.1 GCF_025869345.1 Sphingopyxis sp. | reverse complement strand
ACATAGGACATCGTCGGATGCTGGTCGTGCATCAGCTTGCCGGCGTCCTGCTCGACATGGATGCGCTCGATCCCGATGCGCTTGGCCTCGGGTAGACCCGCCTTTTCATCGGCCTCGATCGTCAGCGAGCCTTCGCCGACAAGCGGATGATAAAGCTGTGAAATCTGGTAGCCCTGCGGCAGGTCGGCGTAGAAATAATTCTTGCGGTCGAACCGCGACCATCTGTTGATCTCGGCCTCGATCGCCATGCCCGTGCGCACCGCCTGGCGGATGCATTCGCGGTTCGGCACCGGCAGCATGCCGGGCATCGCGGCGTCGACGAGCGACACCTGCGTGTTCGGCTCCGCCCCGAACGCCGTCGCGGCGCCCGAGAACAGCTTGGCGTTGGAGGTCACCTGCGCATGGACCTCGAGGCCGATCACGACCTCCCACTCGCCGGTTTCGCCCTTGATGCGATAGTCAGACATCATCCGTTCCTTCATGTGTCCCCGCGAAGGCGGGGACCCAGTGCGGGGCGGCGCGAGGCCGCCCTGGGCTCCCGCCTTCGCGGGAGCACACCGCTAATTTACCACCACTTCTCGGCGCGAGCCGTGAAGCCCGCGCGTTCCTCGATCGCGAGGCCCGCGTTGAGCACGCCTTGCTCGTCGAACGCCCTGCCGATGATCTGCAGTCCCAGCGGCAGCCCTTCGCGGTTCAGTGCCGCGGGGACCGACATCGCGGGCAGCCCCGCAAGACTCGCGGGCACCGCGAACACGTCGTTCAGATACATCGCCAGCGGATCGGCGGTCTTTTCGCCCAGCCCGAACGCCGCCGAGGGCGCGGTCGGCGCGAGGATCACGTCGCACACCCCGAACGCCGCCTCGAAATCGCGCGCGATCAGCGTCCGCACCTTCTGCGCCTGCGTGTAATAAGCGTCGTAGAAGCCCGCCGACAGCACATAGGTGCCGATCATGATCCGGCGCTTGACCTCGGGCCCGAAGCCGTCGGCGCGCGTTGCGGCATACATGTCCTGCAATCCCGCACCCTGCGGCAGATCGCGCAGCCCGTAGCGCACGCCGTCATAGCGCGCGAGATTCGACGACGCTTCGGCCGGCGCGATGATATAGTATGCCGGCAGCGCATACTTCGTGTGCGGCAGGCTGATTTCGACGACCGAAGCCCCCGCATCCTTCAGCATCGCGATCCCGGCATCCCACATCGCGTCGATGTCGGGGTCGATGCCCTCCAGCCGATATTCCTTGGGAATACCGACCGTCTTGCCCTTGAGATCACTCGACAAAGCCGCCTCCCAATTGGGCACCGGCAGGTCCAGGCTCGTCGCGTCCTTGGGGTCGAAGCCCGCCATATTCTCGAGCATGATCGCGCAGTCGCGCACGTCGCGCGCCATCGGCCCCGCCTGATCGAGCGAACTGGCGAAGGCGACGATGCCCCAGCGCGAGCAGCGGCCATAGGTCGGCTTGATCCCCGAAATGCCGGTGAAGGCCGCGGGCTGGCGGATCGAGCCGCCGGTATCGGTCCCCGTCGCCGCGGGGCAGAGCCGCGCCGCGATCGCCGACGACGACCCGCCCGACGAGCCGCCCGGCGCGAGCGCCGCATTGCCGCCACCCCCCCGCCGCCACGGGCTGATGACATTGCCGAAATAGCTCGTCTCGTTCGACGATCCCATCGCGAACTGGTCGAGGTTCAGCTTGCCCAGCATCCCCGCGCCCGCGTCCCACAATTTCTGCGAGACGGTGGACTCGTAGCGCGGCACGAAACCTTCGAGCATATGGCTCGCGGCGGTGGTCTGGACGCCGCTGGTCGCGAACAGGTCCTTCATGCCGATGGGCACGCCCGACAGCGGCTTCAGCGTCCCCGCGGCGCGGTCGGCATCGGCGGCCTTCGCCGCCGCCAGCGCCAGTTCGGGCGTCTCGACGATGAACGCGTTGAGCGCCTTCGCGCCCGCGACATTGGCGTTGAACGCCTCCGCGACCTCGATGGCGCTGAAATCGCCCGCGCGGTGCCCGTCGCGAATCTGCGCGACGGTCAGGTTGGTAAGCTCGGTCATTATTCGATCACCTTGGGAACGCCAAAGAACCCGTGCTGCGGCGCCGGCGCATTCGCCAGCACATCGTCGCGGCGGTTGCCGCCGGTCAGCGGGTCGGCGTCGACGACATCGTCGCGCAGCCGCAGCGTGTTGGGAATCACCGCGGTCATCGGCTCGACCCCGGTCACGTCGACCTCGCCGAGTTGCTCGACCCAGCCGAGGATGCCGTTCAATTCGCCTTCCATCGCGGCGGCCTCGGCATCGCTGATCGCGATGCGCGCCAGCGACGCTATTTTCCTGACTGTTGCCTGATCGATTGCCATCATTATCGCCTTATCGGGAGAAGCTGGGCCGCTAGCATTGTGTCCGGCGCGCTTCAAGCGGCGGCAGCGCCGATGGCTATGGGAAATCGTCGCCCAGCGGCTTGCCGTTCACGAACAACTGGCGCCGCGTCACCGGGCGGACCTCGACCGTCGCCTTCGCCAGATCCGCGGCGGTCCCCAGCGTCGCGGGCGCGAGGCTCGGCGGATGCTCGTCATATTGGCGCCACTGGCGGGTAACGGCCATCCGCTGGAACAGGGTGACATGATCGCCGAGCCGCGCCACCACGATATGATCATCGTCCAGCCGATAGGCGATGCAGGGCTGGCTCAGGCAATATCCGCTCTCGTCGATCGCGGCATAGGCGTCGGGCGCCAGCGCCGCCCCTGCCGGCAGGACGCGCAGCTTGTCCTCGATCTTCTTTGCGGCCACCGCAACGTCGGCGCCATACCGGCCTCCTTCCCCCGACACGGCGCTGCGATATTTCGCCTTGAGCGCCATTTTCGCCAGGCCGGCGCGGTCCTGTTGCGGCGATCGGGCCAGCGCCTCCAGCGCGCGGCGCCCGGCTGGACCGAAATCGAACGCCATCGCCGCCCAGTCGAACGCCTCAGCCTTCACCGCCCCCGACTTCAGCCGCGCGAGCTGGTCGCGCGTCGAAATCGCGCCGAAATCCACGACCGGCAGCGCCAGAATCAATGCCAGCAGCATCAGGCCGATCGCCAGCTTCTGCTGCAACGGCCGCAAGAGATCGTCGAAATCCCGCCGCCCGCGCACGACCGACCACAGCCCGGCGACGCCATAGGCAAGCGCGATCGCCGCCGCGATCACGCCCCACAGGCGCTCGGGGGTCCAGCCATATTGCCCCACACGCAGATACATCGAATAAAAGGCGATCGCCGCCAGCGGCAGCACCGCGGCGACCAGCGCCGCCGCCGCGACGTGCAGTAAACGGTTCCCCGCGCGCTCGTCGCGCCCGCTGCCGACCGCCGCGTTGGCGAGCAGCACCGCGAAAGCCGCCGCCGCCATCATCAGCGCCGCGGTCGAAAAGCCCGATTCCCACAGCGGCGTCAGCCCGGTGCCGATCAGCGAGAGCAGGAACAGCAGCAATGCGGCCGCCAGCACCGGCGCCAGCACCGCCAGCACGATCATCACCAGCCGCTGCAGGGTCGCGACCAGCTTGTCGCGTTCGCGGAGCAATCCCACCGCGCCGCCGAACGCCGCGCCCGCCAGCATCCAGCCGAACCATTCGTCATTGAGCAGATCGAAGATCAGATTGATCCCGATCAGCTTGAACATCTGCCCGATCAGCACGATCAGCAGAAAGGTCACGCCGACGAACGCCAGCCCCGCCGCGCCGATCACCGCATCGGCCCAGGCGTGGCTGTGCAGCCGCGCATAGGGCATGTCCCACAATTTCCAGAAACGCCAGTCGGGCGCGACGTCGCGCCGCGTCTGGAACAGCGGCGTCGCGACGAGCACCGCGAGCATCCCCGACCAGAACGGCCATTCGAACGGCGATCCGCCGACATTATAGCCCGCCGAATGCCAGGCGATCAGCCCGATGACCGCGCCCCACGCCAGCGCGAACCCCGCCGCCCAATGCCAGCGCCGCCGCTCGACCCCGAGCAGGAAGACGACGGTCGAGACCGCGACGAACGCCGCGAGCGCGTCGCGGCCCGGCGCATCCTGATGGCGGTCGATCAGCAGGTAAAAGATCAGCCCCGCGACCGTGCCGACCATCGCCATGATCCACGGCCGCAGCGGCCAGGGCGGATCGCTGTCGTCGAGCCGTGCCGAAAGGCGGAGCGAATCGGGGACGGGCGGGTTTGCGGGCGCATCGGTCATGCGCAACGTCTAACCTCAAAATGCGTCGTGCTGAACTCGTTTCGGGACAGCGGCGCAGTTTGAAGAGTAGAGTGCAAGCTCGTTTTCTTCGTCACCCCGGACTTGATCCGGGGTCCCGCTCAGCAACGCCGACAAAAGCGGG
>NZ_JAOZVW010000142.1 GCF_025869345.1 Sphingopyxis sp. | reverse complement strand
GCTGCCGTCCTTATCCTAGCCCCCGGCCACCCAATTACAATATGGCAATTGGATGACGCGGGTTCAATGTTCCGCCTAGCGCCAAGGCGTGGGGCGGATGTCAAGAAACAGGGTTACCGCGTTTCGTCACCCCGGACTTGATCCGGGGTCCCGCTATTCAACGTCGAGAAGCGGGACCCCGGGTCGGGCCCCGGGGTGACGATGGAGTGCGCATAATTAAGGCGTCGGGCCTTCGCTGATTTCCTTGGGCGCTTCGTCACCCGGCAGCGCGGGGCGGCGATCGTAGACATGATCGACGAGACCGAAGGCCTTCGCCTCGTCGGCCTCGAGGAAGGTATCGCGGTCCATCGCCTTTTCGATCTCTTCCAGCGGCTTGCCGGTATATTGGACGTACAGGTCGTTCATCCGCTTGCGGATGCGCAGGATTTCCCGGGCCTGGATCTCGATGTCCGACGCCATGCCGCGTGCGCCGCCCGACGGCTGGTGGATCATCACGCGCGCATTGGTCAGCGCAACGCGCATCCCGGGCTCGCCCGCGGCGAGCAGGAAGCTGCCCATCGACGCCGCCTGGCCGATGCACACGGTGCCGACGCGCGGGCGGATATATTGCATCGTGTCGTGGATCGCCATGCCCGCCGTGACCACCCCGCCCGGCGAGTTGATATACATATAGATGTCCTTCTTCGGATTTTCCGATTCGAGGAACAGCAGCTGGGCGGTGATCAGCGAGGCCATATTATCCTCGACCTCGCCGGTGACGAAGACGATCCGTTCGCGCAGCAGGCGGGAGAAAATGTCGAAGCTGCGTTCGCCGCGGCTCGTCTGCTCGACGACGACGGGAACAAGGGCGGCGAGCGGGTCGATCATGCGAATTTTGTCCTTCGTTGTGGAGCGCCGCGCCGAGAACCGGCGGGCTGGCCCCTCGGTGATCCTACATCGGCGGCAAGGCGAAGTGTTTCAAGGGGGCAAATCGGGCCGAATGGTTCAGAAGGCGGATCGTTGACATCCGCTTCCGGGCAGGAGGCGATGAAGAGGATGACCCGCGGCATTCATTCCAAAGTTCAGGAAAGTTCAGCCTATTGCATTCCCCCGGCGTGGACCCCGCGGGGATGCTGCACGCACGCGGCACGCCTCGCCGTGGCCGCATCCGCAAGCTGGACCGCGACCGCTTTATCCACCGGATGAAGGCTGGCACAGCCGGAAAATGTAGGAAAGGCCTATTTGAAGCCGATGCCTGCTATGGGGTGGGGAGCGGCCATTCCCCATCTTCGTCATTCCCGCGAAAGCGGGAACCCAGAGTGGGGTTAGCCGACGCGCGCTCTGGGTCCCCGCTTTCGCGGGGATGACAAAGTTAGGAGATGCCGGGCGTCCGCAACCGCTCGGCTAACTCCCGCCGTCAGCGACCATCCAGAAACGCCGCCACGCTATCCAGCCCATAACCCTCGGTGACGAAGCTTTGTCCGATGCCGCGGGTCAGGATCAGCGGCAGTTTGCCGCCGCGCACCTTCTTGTCGTGCGCCATATGCGCCGCGAGCGCCGCGCCGCCGCTGTTGATTCCCGCGCTCGCGAGGCTGTGCGGCAGGTCGAGGCTGGCGAGATGGTCGCGCACCCGCGCCGCGTCCGCGGCCGGACAAAGCCCGTTCGCGGCCGAAAACTGATACGCGAGCACCATCCCCGCCGCGACCGCCTCGCCGTGGAGCAGCCGGTCCGAATAGCCGGTCTCGGCCTCCAACGCGTGGCCGAAGCTGTGGCCGAGGTTGAGCAGCGCGCGAATGTCCTGCGTCTCGCGCTCGTCGGCGGCGACGATCCGCGCCTTGGCGGATACGCTGTGCGCGATCGCCCGATGCCGCGCGTCGCCGTCGCCGGCGAGCAACGCGGCGCCATTCGCCTCGCACCAGGCGAAGAATTCCGCGTCGTCGATCAGGCCATATTTGACCACCTCGGCATAGCCCGCGCCAAGCTCGCGGCGCGGCAGGGTGGCGAGCGTCGCCGGGTCGATCAGCACCAGCGCGGGCTGGTGGAAGGCGCCGATCAGATTCTTGCCCGCCGCGACGTTGATCGCGGTCTTGCCGCCGACGCTGCTGTCGACCTGCGCGAGCAGCGTGGTCGGCACCTGGACGAAGGCGCAGCCGCGCTTGACGATGCTGCACGCGAAACCGACGAGATCGCCGATCACGCCGCCGCCCAGCGCGACGACATGATCGCTGCGCTCGACCCCTTCGCCGATCAGCCATTCGGTGAGGCGCGCGAGCCCGGCCCAGCTTTTGGAGCCTTCGCCCGCGGGCAGGACGAGCGACGAGACCGTGATGCCCTCCGCCGCCAGCGCGGCGCTCGCCGCGTCCAGATAGGGCGGCGCGACATGCTCGTCGGTGACGATCATCGTGCGCGGGCGCTTCAGCAGCGGCGCGACGTGGCGGCCGATCTCGCCGAGCAGCCCGTCGCCGATCAGAATCGGATAGCTGCGGCTCCCCAGTTCGACGGTCAGGCGTTCCATTTCGACAGGGCCTCCAAAATCGCGCGCACCGTATGCTCGTGCGGGCTGGATGCCGAACTGACGCGAATGTGCGCCTCGGCATAGATGGGGTTGCGGACCGCGGCGAGCTCGCGGAGCACCTGCCCCGGGTCGCGGTCCTTGAGCAAAGGGCGGTGACTGCGCCGCGCGACGCGCTCGACCAGCGTCGGAATGTCGGCGTCGAGCCAGATCGACAGGCTGTCCTTCAGGATCAGCGCGCGCGTCTCGTCGTTGATGAAGGCGCCGCCGCCGGTGGCGAGGACGTGCGGCCGGCCCGCGAGCAGCCGCGCGATCACGCGGCGTTCGCCGTCGCGGAAATGCGCTTCGCCGAACTTGGCGAACATGTCGGAAATCGTCATGCCCGCGGCGCGCTCGATCTCGTCGTCGGCGTCGGCGAAGGCCATGCCGAGGCGCTGCGCGAGGCGGCGGCCGATCGTCGATTTGCCCGACCCCATCAGCCCGACGAGCACGATCGACCGCTCGCCAATCGACGCGGGCAGGGCGCCGGATGCGGCCGGGCCGGGGCTTTTCGGGTTTCGCGACATGGTCAATGCCAAAGGGGTTGTAACCAAAAAAGCCGAAGCATCAGAAGTCCCTGAAAACTGCGGCTATGCGCGTCATTATTGCGCTTGCGGGCGTCACAGAACCTCGGGATTTGATGCCATGATCTTGACCGATGCTTTGCTTGCGCGTGCCCCTAGCATGCAATGCGGCTCATCCAAACGATTGTATTGCACGGCCATACAGCATCAGGCAAACAGGCGCCTGGCTTCAAAAGGTGGGCCGCGAAGCGGGAACGTCGGACTTTAGGGGGAAGCGGACGTGAGATAAGCGTCGCCCCCGCGAAGGCGGGGGCCGCTATCGGCCTTATTCTTCAGCGCTGCGCAAACCGACGGCGGCCCCCGCCGTCGCGGGGGCGACGATGGCGTTCGCTCGCAACGTGCCGCCCCGACCCGCGGGTTTACCGCGCCTCCACTGCCTGCTTGAACCGCGCCAGCCGCGCGGTGGCCGCAGCGGCATGGGGGCCGATCCAGCGGTCGTGGATGTCCTGGATCGGCATGGCGTTGAGATGGTTCCAGCGTTCGCGGCCGCGGCGTTCGGCGACCACCAGCCCCGCATCCTCCAGCACCTTCAGATGCTGCATCACCGTGCAGCGGTCGAGATGCGCGAAGTTGCCGCACAGTGTGCCCGTGGTCAGCGGCTGATCCTTGAGGTCGTCGAGGATCTGGCGGCGGACGTGCGACGACAGGGCCTTGAAAACGCGGTCATATTCTTCGTGGATTGACATGTTATGAATTTATAACATAATGAGGGGAAAGCAAGCGGAGATTGTCGATGGAACTGAAATTCCGAGTCGCGGCGCGGATCGCGAAGCCGGTACATGAGGTGTTCGAGGCGGTCGCCGACCCCGCGAAGCTGTCGCACTATTTCACCACCGGCGGCGCGAAAGGGCGGCTCGAAACCGGCGCGACGGTGGAGTGGGATTTTCACGACTTTCCCGGCGCCTTCCCCGTCTATGTCATCGCGGTCGTGCCCGACGCGAAGATCGTGCTGGAATGGCAGGCGAACGAAGGCGAGGCGCCGAATGTCGAGGGCGGCGAACTCAAGGACGCCGATTATCGCACCCGCGTGACGATGAGCTTCAAGGAATTGGAGGACGGGCGCACCCTCGTCGAGATCGCCGAGGAGGGGTGGCGCGAAAATCAGGGCGCGCTCGGTGCATCCTATGGCAATTGCCAGGGCTGGTCGCAGATGCTCTGCGCGCTCAAGGTCTGGATCGAGCATGGCATCAATCTGCGCGAGGGCATGTATGTCTGACCGCGGTCGCGCGTGATTTTCTTTCGTTCGTCACCCCGGACTTGTTACG
>NZ_JAOZVW010000141.1 GCF_025869345.1 Sphingopyxis sp. | reverse complement strand
ATGGATCCCGGATCAAGTCCGGGATGACGATGAAGGATAGGTCGGCTTCCGGTCGCAAGCGGTCAATCCCTATTCGACTCTCTCGACCAACTCGCCCAGCTTGCCGAACATCTCCTCGATCTGGCTCTTCTCGACGATCAGCGGCGGCGACAGCGCCAGGATGTCGCCGGTTGCGCGGACCAGCAGGCCGTTGTCGAAGCAGGCATGGAACAATTCCATCGCACGCGCGGTCGGCGCGCCAGGGCGCGGTTCGAGTTCGATGCCCGCGACCAGCCCGACCGTGCGGATGTCGATGACGTGACGCCGGCCTTTCAGGCTGAACGCGGCCTCCTCCCAATAAGCGGCGAGCTCGTTGGCGCGGTCGAACAAGCCTTCGCGCGCATAGATGTCGAGCGTCGCCAGCCCCGCCGCGCTCGCCAGCGGGTGCCCCGAATAGGTGTAGCCGTGGAACAGCTCGATCCCGCCCGGCGCGCTGTCGATCACCGCGTCGTGCAGGTCGCGCTTCACCGCGACCGCGCCCATCGGCACTGCGGCGTTGGTCAGCCCCTTCGCCATGGTGATGATGTCGGGGGTGACGCCCCACGCCCCGGCCGCGGTCGCGGCGCCGACGCGGCCGAAGGCGGTGATCACCTCGTCGAAGATCAGCAGGATGCCGTGGCGGTCGCAAATCTCGCGCAGCCTTTGGAGATAGCCCTGCGGCGGCAGAAGCACCCCCGTGGAGCCCGCCATCGGTTCGACGATCACCGCCGCGATCGTCTCCGCCCCGTGCAGATCGACGAGGCGCTGGAGGTCGTCGGCGAGTTCGGCGCCATGCTGCGGAAAGCCGCGCGTGAAGGCGTTGCGCGCGAGGTCGTGGGTGTGGCGGAGGTGGTCGGTGCCGGGAAGCCCCGGCCAGGTCCGGCGATTGCTGACGATGCCGCCGACGCTGATCCCGCCGAAGCCGACGCCATGATAGCCGCGCTCGCGCCCGATCAGCCGGGTGCGCGTCCCCTGCCCCTTCGCGCGCTGCACCGCGAGCGCGATCTTGAGCGCGGTATCGACCGACTCCGACCCGCTGTTGGTGAAGAAGATGCGGTCGAGCCCCGCGGGCATCAGCTCGCCGAGCCGCTGCGCCAGCTCGAACGGCGCCGGGTGGCCAAGCTGGAAGGTCGGCGCGAAATCGAGCGTCGCCACCGCCTTGGCGATCGCCTCCGCGATCTCGGGCCGGCAATGGCCGGCGTTGCTGCACCACAGGCCCGCGGTGCCGTCGAGGATCTGCCGCCCGTCGCCCGACTGATAATACATCCCCCTCGCCGCAACGAGCTGGCGCGGGTGCGCCTTCCACGCCCGGTTGGCGGTAAAGGGCATCCAGAAGGCCGCCAGCCCGTCGTTGTCACCCTGCATTGCCGTGTACCTCCCGAAGTTCCGTCATTGCGAGGAGCCGAAGGCGACGCGGCAATCCAGGGGCGGCGTAAACCGCCCCTGGATTGCTTCGCTTCGCTCGTAATGACTGCACTCAATCTGACGGGACGCCGCCCTGCTGGCAATGCCCAAAACCGCCCCCTCTGGCGCTCGCTTCGACTTCGCGATAGGCTGCGCCCATCCACAAGCGGGCGTTCACTCGGCCCAATCGGGGGCGCATGGCGGTCAATCTGGAACAATGGATCAGCGAGCACGCGATCGACGAGGTCGAATGCATCGTCCCCGACATCAACGGGGTCCAGCGCGGCAAGGTGCTGCCCGCCAAGAAGTTCCTTGCCTCCGTCAAGGACAAGTCGCTGCGCATTCCCGGCAGCGTCTTCATCTGCACGATCGACGGCAATTATCCCGAGGATATCGACGATATCTGGGATAAAGACCCCGACAAGATATTGCTCGCCGATCCCGACACCATCTGCATCGCGCCGGGCTTCAAATCGCCCACCGCCTTCGTGATCGCCGACGCCTATAACGGCGACGGAAGCGAGGTCGATATCGCGCCGCGGACGATCCTGAAAAAGGTGCTCGACCTCTATGCGGGCAAGGGCTGGCAACCGATCATCGCGCCCGAGGTCGAGTTTTACCTCGTCTCGCCGAACACCGACCCCGATTTCCCGCTGACTCCGCCTACCGGCGAATCGGGCCGCAGCGAGACCGCGAGCCAGCCCTATGGGCTGGAGGCGATGAACGAATATGAGGATATCATCGACCATATCTATGACGATTGCGAGCTGATGGGGCTCGACATCGACACGATGATCCACGAAATGGGCGCCGCGCAGCTCGAGGTGAATTTCATCCACGGCGACCCGCTCCGCCTTGCCGACGAGGTGTTCCTGTTCAAGCGCGTGGTGCGCAATGTCGCGAAGCAGCATAATGTCTATGCGACCTTCATGGCGAACCCGATGGCGGGCCAGCCGGGCAGCGCGATGCATATCCACCAGTCGGTCGTCGATGCCGCGACCGGCAGGAACCTGTTTTCCACCGCCAACGGCCGCGACAGCGCGATGTTCCGCAGCTATATCGCCGGGCTGGTGCGCTATATGCCGCAAATCTCGCCGCTGTGGGCGCCGAATGTGAACAGCTTTCGCCGGATGCGCCCCGACAGCGCGGCGCCGATCAACGTCCAGTGGGGCGAAGACAACCGGTCGTGCGGATTTCGGGTGCCGATTTCCGACAAGGCGAACCGCCGCGTCGAAAACCGCCTGCCCGGCGCCGACAGCAATCCCTATCTCGCGATCGCCGCCTCGCTGATCTGCGGCTATATCGGCATGGTCGACCGCATGGTTCCCGCCAAGCCGATCAGCGGCAGCGCCTACAACCGCGCGCGCACCCTGCCGCGCACGCTGGAGGCGGCGCTCGACCGTTTCGCCGCGTGCAAGAAGGTCCGCAACCTGCTCGGCGACGATTTCTTCGAGATCTTCTTCGCGGTGAAGGATCACGAACTGTTCAACTATCAGTCGGTGGTGTCGAGCTGGGAGCGCGAACATCTGCTGATGCGGGTTTGATGGCCGACCGGCTCGCCGACAGCTATTACGCCGCGACCGCGCAGGATTGGCGGCCGCGTCCCTTCGATGGCGAGCTGGCGTGCGACGTCGCGGTGATCGGCGGCGGATTCACCGGTCTCAGCGCCGCGCTGGCCTGCGCCGAACGCGGCTTTTCGGTGGTCCTGTTCGAGGCCGAGCATATCGGCTTCGGCGCCTCGGGACGCAACGGCGGGCAATTGATTCCCGGCCTCCGCTGGGCGGCATCCGAACTGGAAGAGGCATTCGGCCGCGACCGCGCCGATGCGCTGTTCGACCTCTGCTGGCGCGACAATCGGGTGAAAGCGCGGATCGCAAAGCATGGCATCGCGTGCGATCTCAAAACCGGCCATCTGGAGACGGCGTGGACGCCGAAGGATTTCGACGCGATGCAGCGCGAGGCCGATTACCTCGCCACCCGCTTCGGCTATGCAAGCGATATTGTCGCGAAGGCCGACATGGGCGACCATATCGCGAGCCCGCTCTATCATGGCGGCATCCACGATCCCCAGGGCGGGCATTTCCATCCGTTGAACTATGCGCTTGGACTGGCGAAAGCGGCGGAAGCCGCCGGGGTTCGCATCGTCGAAAAAGAGCGCGTCACGGGACTCTTCGATTTCGACCCCGGCGAATTGCTCACCCGCGACGCATCGGTCGAAGCGCGTTATTTCATCGACGCGACCGACAGCTGGATCGGCGAGGTCGAGCCCGATCTCGGCCGCTACACGGTGCCGATCATGAACTATAATATCGCGACCGCGCCGCTCGCGAATGCCGATGATCTGCTCCCCAGCGACGCGGCGGTCGCCGACAGCCGGTTCGTGCTCAACTATTTCCGCCTTTCGGCCGACAAGCGGCTGATCTTCGGCGGCGGCGAGCGCTATTCGCAGACACCGCCGCGCGACATCGCGGCCTTCGTCCGGCCGTTCATGGCCGAAGTGTTCCCGCAAATCGCCGACGCACCGATCGATTACGGCTGGGGCGGCGCGGTCGCGGTGACGCGCAGCCGTCTGCCGCATATCGGGCGGCGCGGGAATATCTTCTTCGCGCACGGCTTTTCGGGGCACGGCGCATTAGTGACGACGCTCGCGGGCGAGTTGATCGCCGAAGCGCTCGCCGGCACCGCCGAGCGGTTCGACGTGCTGGCGGGCCTGCCGGCGCGGCCGTTTCCCGGCGGCAAATGGCTCCGGCGACCGCTCGCCACGCTCGGCCTGCTCTGGTATGCGCTGCGCGACCGGTTGGGGTGAAGGAGCGTAATCCATGTCGAAGTCATCGGGCGTGATCGCCCCGAGGTCGGAGGCCGAAGCCTTTTTCGCGGCCAACCCCGACATCGATTCGATCGAGCTCATCTATACCGACATGGGCGGCGTCCCTCGCGGCAAGCGGCTGCGCCGGCACGAGGTGCTCGCGGTCTATGACAGCGGCCGGATGATGCCGGGATCGATCACCGTCGTCGACATCACCGGGCAGGACACGGTCGAAACCGGCCTGGTGTGGGAGGATGGCGACGCCGACCGCTCGATGAAACCGGTTCCCGGCACCCTCGTCCGCACCCCGTGGGGCGGCGAGCAGGCCGCGCAGTTCCTGACCAGCTTCTACGAACTCGACGGCACCCCGCACGATCTCGACCCGCGCCATGTCCTCGGCCGCGCGCTCGACCGCTTCGCCGCCGATGGGCTGACGCCGGTGCTCGCGATCGAGCTCGAATTCTACCTCGTCGATCCGCGCCGCGCGCGCGACGGGTCGATCCGCCCTGCCCGCCCCGGCTACAGCCGCGATACGCCGCGCAACGTCGAGGTTTATGGCCTGCGTGAACTCGACGATTTCCGGCCCTTCTTCGACACGCTTTATGACGCGGCCGATGGGCAGGGCCTGCCGCTCGAAAGCGCGATTTCGGAGTTCGCGCCGGGCCAGTTCGAGCTGACCCTGCGCCACAAGCCCGACGGCTTACGCGCCTGCGACGACGCCATCATGTACAAGAGGCTGGTCAAGGCGGTCGCGCAGCAGCACGGGCTCGAGGCGACCTTCATGGCCAAGCCCTTCGCCGAACAGGCGGGCAGCGGGATGCATATCCATGTCTCGGTCGATGACGCGAGCAGCGCGAACATCTTCGCGAGCGACGATCCCGAGGGCACCCCCGCGCTGCGCCACGCGATCGGCGGCATGATCGCCAGCGTCGGCGACGGCTTCGCACTCTTCGCGCCGCACGCGAACAGCTATCGTCGCTTCAAGGCGAACAGCTATGCCCCGGTAGCGCCGACATGGGGGGTCAACAACCGCACCGTCTCCTTCCGCATCCCGGCGGGGCCGCCCGCCAGCCGCCATGTCGAGCATCGCGCCTGCGGCGCCGACGCCAACCCCTATCTCGCGGCCGCGGCGGTGCTGGCGGGGATGCATCACGGGATGACGAACGGAACCGATCCCGGCGCGGCGGTCGTCGGCAACGGCTATGACCGGGCGAACAGCGGCGACGAGAAGCCGCCGTCGAACTGGTTCGCCGCGGTCGATCGTTTCCACGCCTCGGCATTGATGCGCGACTATCTCGGCGACCGCTTCGTCGACATGTTCAGCATCGTGAAGCGCGTCGAGCAGGACAATTATTTCAGCGTCGTTCCGACGCTCGATTACGACTGGTATCTCCGCAACGCCTGAAGCCTGCCCGTCGCCCCCGCGAAGCGGCCTTGCCCATCCACGCTGCGCGAACCTCCAGCGGCCTCCGCCTTCGCGGGGGCGACGATTTCAAGATTCGCGCGATGCCGCAAAATAGCCTCTTTCCAACCCGCCATTATTGAGTCAGCTTGACCCATTGAAACAGGGAGGCCGGCCATGGATCTGAAAGACATGTTGGGGCAGAGCCGCGGTCGCCGTTCATTGCTTCAGGCGCTGGGGGTCGCGGCGGTCGGGATCAGCTTTGGCAGCCTCGCGGCGTGCGGCAAGGGCGAAGGCAAGAAGCTCGCGAACGGCGAGGAAGCCCGGCTCAACTTCTATAATTGGGACACCTATATCGGCGAGACGACGCTCGACGATTTCAAGACCGCGACCGGCGTCGACGTCACGATGGACCTGTTCGACAGCAACGACACATTGTTCGCGAAGTTCAAGGCGGGCAATCCCGGCTATGACGTGATCGTGCCGTCGAACGATTTCGTCGAACGCATGATCCGCGCCGACATGCTCCAGCCGCTCGACCATGCGCAGATTCCGAACATCAAGAATATCGACCCGAGCTTCATGAACGTCGATTATGATCCGGGCCGCAAATTCTCGATGCCCTATACCTGGCTGGTGCTCGGCATCGGCTATCGCAAGTCGAAGGTGAAGGCGAAGCCCGATAGCTGGAAGGTGCTGTTCGACAGCGACGAATATAAGGACCGCATCGCCTGGCTGTCCGAGGCGGGCGACATGTACCGCCTCTACGGCAAATATCTCGGCAAGTCGGTCAATGCCCTCACCCCCGCCGATATCGAGACGATCTCGGCGATGATGATCAAGCAGAAGCCCTATGTGAAGAAATTCCACGAGGACGACGGGCAGGATCTGCTGATGAAGGGCGATTGCGACGTCGTGCTCGAATATAATGGCGACATCGCGCAGGTGATGACCGAGGACGACGACCTCGATTTCGTGATCCCGAAGGAGGGCAGCCAGTTCAATTCGGATACCCTCGCCATCCCGAAAGGCGCGCCGCATCCGAAGAACGCGCACGCGTTCATCAACTATATCCTCGATGCAGAGGTCGACAAGAAGATCACCGAAACGATCCTCTTCCCGACCCCCAACGCCGCGGCCAAGGCGCTGATGCCCGACAGCTACAAGAACAACCCCGTCATCTATCCGCCCGCCGACGTCCTCGCGCGGTGCGAATATGCGAAGTTCAACGAAAAGCTGCAGCCGCTCTACGAGGAAGCCTTCACCAAGGTGCGGGCGGCGTAAACCGTGAGCGCGTTCACCAGCCTCGTCATTGCGAGGGCCGAAGGCCCGCGGCAATCCAGAGCGGGTGCGAACCGCCCTGGATTGCTTTCCCCGGATCAAGTCCGGGGTCGCAATGACGGAGTGTAATATCGCAAACGCATCATAGTCTGGAGGCATCGGGGGGATGGCCGAACAGGACTGGAAAGCCAACAAGCGGGTCTTCGCGGCGGTATCGCTGCCGACGTTGCTCTGGACGCTCGTCTTCTTCGTCGTCCCGATGGCGATCGTCTGGTTCTATAGCTTCGGCCAGAACGCCGGGCTCAACGAAATCCACGTCTCGGGCACGCTCGACAATTACAAGCGCGCGACCGAGTGGCTTTACCTCGGCATCTTCGGCAAGAGTTTCGCGGTCGCCGCGCTCGTCACGCTGATCTGCCTGATCGTCGGCTTTCCGGTCGCGATGGCGATCACCTTCGCGAGCGAGAAATGGCGGCCGTGGCTGCTGCTCGGCATCATGCTGCCCTTCTGGACCAATCTGCTCGTGCGCACCTATGCGCTGATGATCCTGCTCGGGCAGCAGGGCTATGCCAACAAGGGGCTCGGCGCGCTATGGGGCGGCGCAAGCTGGGTGAAGACACTCGTCGGACTCCAGCCGCTGCCGACGTGGGAGCCGGTGCCGCTTCTCTTCAACAATTTCGCGGTCGTCTTCGGCCTCGTCTATGTCCATTTGCCCTTCATGGTGCTGCCGCTCTATGCGGCGCTCGACCGGCTCGACCGCAGCCTGATCGAGGCGAGCCTCGATCTCGGCGCCGGGCATTTCCGCACGATCCTGCGCATCGTCGTGCCGCTCGCCGCGCCGGGGATCGTCGCGGGGGTGATGATCACGCTGATCCCCGCGCTCGGCGCCTACCTCACCCCCGATCTGATGGGCGGCACCGACAGCCAGATGATCGCGAACGTGATCGAGCGCCAGTTCAAGAAGGCGAACGACTGGCCCTTCGGATCGGCGCTGTCCTTCATCCTCATCTATGCGATGTTCATCCTGATCGCGCTGCAATCGATGCGCCGGAAAGCGCCGGAGGCCTCCTGATGGCGCTCTTTTCCCGCTCGCCCATCGCCCCGCTCGAATATAGCCGCACCCTGTGGATGCGCCTCTGGGTCGGCGCGGTGATGCTGTTCCTCTATGCGCCGCTGATCGTGCTGATGATCTTCAGCTTCAACGACAGCAAGCGCAACGTCGTCTGGCGCGGCTTCACGCTCAAATATTACGACAAGGCGCTGAACAACGACGCGCTGATCGAGGCGCTGGTCAATTCGCTGACCATCGCGGCGCTCGCGACGATTTTCAGCCTGATCCTCGGCGCGGTCGCGGCGGTTATGCTGTGGCGCTTCCGCTTCCCCTTCAAGGGCGCGGTCGACGGGACGATCTCGCTGCCGATCATCGTTCCCGAAATCTGCATGGGCGTCGCCTTCCTGATGTTTTTCGCCAAAGGGCTCCACTGGCCGACCGATCTCGTCTGGCCGCTCAACCTGGGCGCGATCACCATCGCGCACATCACCTTCTGCTTCCCCTTCGTGACGATGGTCGTGCGCTCGCGCCTCGCGAGCTTCAACCGCGAGCAGGAGGAGGCCGCGAAAGACCTCGGCGCGGGCGAATGGCAGATGTTCCGCGACGTGCTGATCCCGCACATGCGCCCGGCGCTGGTCGCGGGCGCGCTGCTGTCCTTCACGCTCAGCCTCGACGATTTCGTCATCACCTATTTCACCAGCGGGCCGGAGACGATCACCTTTCCGGTGAAAGTCTATTCGATGCTCCGCTTCTCGGTGACGCCGGAGGTCAATGCGGCCTCGACCATCCTCATCATCCTGACCGTCGCCCTGACCGCCATCGCGCTGAAGCTGCAGGGCGTGAAGGCGATTGCGGAGACGCATTGACCATGACCGACGCCCCACCGATCATCCAGATCCAGAACATCTCCAAACGCTTCGGCAAGGTGACCGCGGTCGACAATGTCAGCCTCGACATCCAAGCGGGCGAGTTCTTCGTGCTGCTCGGCCCCTCGGGCTGCGGCAAGACGACCTTGCTGCGCATGATCGCCGGGTTCGAGCTGCCGACCGAGGGCCGCATCCTGATCGACGGGCAGGACATGGCGGGCATCCCGCCGAACAAGCGGCCGGTGAACATGGTGTTTCAGAGCTATGCGGTGTTCCCGCATATGAGCGTCGCCGACAATGTCGCCTATGGCCTGAAGATCGCTGGCGTGCGCGGCGGCGAGGTGCGCGACCGCGTCGCCGAAGCGCTCGAGCTCGTCAAGCTCGGCGGGTATGAGAGCCGGATGCCCGACCAGATGTCGGGCGGCCAGCGTCAGCGCGTCGCGCTCGCGCGCAGCCTCGTGATGCGGCCCAAGGTGCTGCTGCTCGACGAGCCGCTGTCGGCGCTCGACGCCAAGCTGCGCGCGCAGATGCAGTTCGAGCTGTCGGAATTGCAGGAAAAGGTCGGCATCACCTTCGTCACCGTCACCCACGACCAGGACGAAGCGCTGTCGATGGCGTGCCGCATCGCGGTGATCAACAAGGGCGAGGTGTCGCAGCTCGCGGCGCCGTCCGACCTCTATGAATATCCGGCCAACCGCTTCGTCGCCGATTTCGTCGGCTCGGTGAACATCTTCGAGGGCAAGCTGATCCTCGACGAGCCCGACAAGGCGGCGGTCGATTGCCCGGGGCTCGGCAAGGTCTATCTCAACCACGGCGTCACCGGTCCGCACGGCGCCGACGTCTGGGTCGCGTTGCGGCCCGAGAAAATCTACCTCCACATCCCCGGCGAAGGCAAGGCGGTGAAGGCGGCCGCGCAGGACGCCCCCGACGGGCATAATTTCGCGCGCGGAACGATCAAGGGGATGAGCTATCTCGGCGACATCACCCTGTTCGAGATCGAGCTCGAATCGGGCGCCCGCCTCCGTGTCTCGCGCCCGAACCTGTCGCGCCACGACCAGGAGGATTTCACCTGGGACGACAAGGTGAGCATGCACTGGCGCGCGGATAGTCCGGTGGTGCTGCTGGGATAATCATCACCTCGTCATTGCGAGCAAAGCGAAGCAATCCAGAGCGGCTTGTCACACTCTGGATTGCTTCGCTTCGCTCGCAATGACGAAGGGCGTTAGTGCGCCGCCTTCTTGCCCGGCAGCAGGTGCAGCACACCGGCGATCAGCCCGCCCAGCACCAGCCCGAACACACCCGCGCCCGCGGCGCCGATCAGCCATTCCCACACGCCCGCCAGCGGCAGCCCGCCGCCGATCGTCTGCGCGACGGCGTGCAGCGCATGACCGAGCCCGCCGATATGATATTCGTCGAGCCCGTGCAGGACGATCTGTCCGCCGACCCACAGCATCGCCGCGGTGCCGATCGTCGCGAGCGCGGCGAGCAGTTTCGGCATGAAAGCGACCAGCCCGCGTCCGATCCCCCGGCGCGCGGCATTGCCTTCCTTCGCCATGTGGAGGCCGATGTCGTCCATCTTCACGATCAGCCCGACGACGCCGTAGACCGCGACGGTGATCAGCACCGCCACCACCGCGAGCGTCGCGCCGCGCATGACGAGATGCTGGTCGAGCACCTCGTTCAGGGCGATCACCATGATTTCGGACGAGAGGATGAAGTCGGTGCGCACCGCCCCCTTCACCATCGTCTCCTCATGATTCTTGTCGGCGACGATCTCGGCATCTTCCGCCAGACTCGTCTTGTCCTCCTGCAGCGCGTGCAGCACCTTCTCGGCGCCCTCGAAGCAGAGATAGGCGCCGCCGAGCATCAGGAGCGGCGTGATCGCCCACGGCAGGAAGGTCGAGAGCAGCAGCAGCGCGGGCAGGATCAGCACCAGCTTGTTGAACAGCGACCCCTTGGTGATCCGCCAGATGATCGGCAGCTCGCGGTCGGGGGTGAAGCCGGTGACGTAGCGCGGCGTCACCGCGGTATCGTCGACCACCACCCCCGCCGCCTTCACCCCGGCCTTCGACGCCGCGGCGCCGACATCGTCGATGCTCGCGGCGGCGACCTTGGCGATGGTGGCGACGTCGTCGAGCAGGGCAAAAAGGCCGGATGGCATGGGGGTTTGGTTCTTTCTTCTAAAATGTCGAATCAAGCCCCTCCCCTTTAGGGGAGGGGTTGGGGTGGGGTCCATCGGCCTTGCGCAACGCGGGACAACCCCACCCGCTGCGACTAGCGAACAAGTTCGCAAGTCTCGCTGCCCTCCCCTGAAGGGGAGGGAATTTATATCTGGATTGCCCGCAGCTTCGGCATCACCTCATCGAGCGACTTTCGGATGATGGCAACCATCGCCTCGATCTGTTCGGTCGTGATGATCAGCGGCGGACACATGACGAGGCTGTCGCGGATACCGCGCACCATCAGCCCGTTCGCGATGCAGGCATCGCGCGCCATCGGTCCCACCGTCCCTTCCGCCCCGCCGAAACGGGCGTGCGTTTCCTTGTCGGCGACGATCTCGACCGCGCCGAGCAGGCCGATCGCGCGCGTCTCGCCGACGAGCGGATGATCGTTCAGCGTCGCGAGCGCCTTCGCCAGATGCGGGCCGGTGACGCGGCCGGTGCGCTCGACCAGTCCTTCGCGCTCGATGATCTCGATATTCTTGAGCGCCACCGCGGCGCAGACCGGGTGGCCCGAGTAAGTGAAGCCATGGACGAAATCGCCGCCGGTCTTGAGCACATCGACGACATGCGCCGCGACCGCGGTCGCCGAAATCGGCAGATAGCCCGACGACAGCCCCTTCGCCATCGGCATCAGGTCGGGGGTAAAGCCCATCGTCTCATGCCCCCACATCCTGCCGGTGCGCCCGAAGCCGCAGATCACCTCGTCGGAGACGAGCAGCAGGCCGTATTTGCGCACCACCGCCTCGACCTTCGGCCAATAGCCCTTGGGCGGGATGATCACGCCGCCCGCGCCCTGCACGGGTTCGCCGATGAAGGCGGCGCAATTTTCGGGGCCGACCTCGAGGATCTTGTCCTCGATCGCAGCCACGCAGGCGTCGCAAAACTCCTCCTCGCTCATCCCCTGCCCTTCGCCGTAATAATAGGGCTGGCGAACGTGCGCGACGCCGGGGATCGGCAGGTCGCCCTGCGCGTGCATCGCCTTCATTCCGCCGAGCGACACGCCCGCGACGGTCGAGCCGTGGTAGGCGTTCCAGCGGCTGATGAAGACGGTGCGTTTCGGCTCGCCCTTCAGCTTCCAATAATGGCGCACCATGCGGAACACGGTGTCGTTTGCCTCGCTGCCCGAGGCGTTGAAGAAGATATGCGGCAAGCGCTGGCCGGTCAGCTCGGCAACCTTCGCCGCGAGCGTCACCGTGGGCGGCGTCGCGGTCTTGAAGAAGGTGTTGTAGAAGGGCAGCTCGCGCATCTGCGCCGCCGCCGCCTCGACCAGCTCCTCGCGGCCATAGCCGACATTGACGCACCAGAGGCCCGCCATGCCGTCGAGGATGCGATGGCCGTCGCCGTCGGTGATATAGGCGCCCTCGGCATGGGTGATGATGCGGCTGCCGCCGAGCGCCTCGATCTCGGCCCAGTCGGCCTGCGCGGGCAGATGATGCGCGATGTCGAGGCGGCGAAGTTCGGCGATGTCGTGATTGCGGGGCATGGGCTTTTCCTAAAATCCCCCTCCCGCTTGCGGGAGGGGTTAGGGGTGGGCACGCGCGAAGCGCGTCCGAAGGACGAGAGGATGGATGTTCGCCTGCGGCTCACCCCACCCCCAGCCCCTCCCGCAAGCGGGAGGGGAGAGCTTGTTCAGGGCGAGAAGCCCAGCCGCGCGAGATAGCGGTTATAGCGGGTGACGCAGCGGTTCATAACGCGCCCCTGAGCGCCCGACCGAGCAGATGGAAATACGTCTGGCTCTGGTCATTATCGTCGGTCGCCCATTCCGGATGCCATTGCACCGCGAGCAGGGGCGCGCCGTTCGGGCGGGCGCTATACGCCTCGACCAGCCCGTCGGGCGCACGCGCCTCGACCTGCAAACCGTCCGCGAGGTCGCCGACCCCCTGATAATGGACCGAATTCACGTGGAGCGACGGCGCCTCATACGCCGACGCCAGCAAGCCGCCCGCGACCAGATCGACCTTGTGATGATGGTCGAACATCGCATCGAACGCCACGCCGTCAGGCGCATGATGGTGCAGCAGATGCTCGTTCGCCGACGTATCGCGCCGCAGCGTCCCGCCGAGCGCGACGTTGATTTCCTGAAAGCCGCGGCAGATGCCGAACAGGGGCCGCTGTGCCGTGATCACCGCCTCGACGAGATCCAGCATCATGCGGTCGCGGTCGGGATCGAACGGCCCTTCGCCATCGGCCGGATCGCCGTAACGTGCGGGTTCGACATTGGAGGGCGTGCCGGTCAGCAGCACCCCGTCGAGGCGGCCGACGACCTCGCCCGCGCGCATATAGTCGGGAAGCGACGGGATGATCAGCGCGGCGCAATCGGCGTGGCGCATCGCCGCGGTCGCATAGCGGTTGATCACCACCTGCGCGACCTCGCTCCCGATCGTGCGGTTGCAGGCGATGATGCCGAGGACGGGGCGTGCGGACATGCCCCTTGCTGCCGCGTTTCGGCGCGCGGCGCCAGCGGAATTTCAGGCGCAGCGGCGCGCGAAGGCGGCCGCGGCGCCGAACAGGCCGGGCTGCGGGTGGGTGATCAGCTTGACCGGCAGCGCCGCCATGAAATTCTCGAACCGTCCCTTGGCGACGAAGCGTTCGGGAAAGCCCGAGCGGACGAGCTGATCGCGGATGCGGAGGCCAAGCCCGCCCGCGATCACGACCCCGCTTGCCCCCTGCGCGAGCGCGAGGTCGCCCGCGACGCTGCCGAGCGACAGGCAGAAGCGGTCGGCGGCGGCGGCGGCGAGCGCATCCTCGCCGCTCATCGCGCGCGTCCAGATGGTGCGGTCGTCGAGCGGGGTGATCGCGCGTCCCTCCATGCTGGCCAACGTCTCGTAGATGTCGACGATGCCCGGGCCAGAGACGACGCGCTCGACCGACACGCGGCGATGGCGCGTCCGCAGCCGCGCGAGAATGGCGTCCTCGATGCTGTCGAGCGGCGCGAAGTCGACATGCCCGCCCTCGGTCGCCTGGACGCGATAGTCGGCGCCGTCGCGCCACACGTGCGCGACCCCCAGGCCGGTGCCGGGGCCGATGATGCTGATCGTGCCCGTCGCGGGCAGCGGCTCGTCGGGGCCGGTCAGCCGCTCGAAATAGGCCCTGTCCGCCTGCGCGACCGCGTGGCCGACCGCCTCGAAATCATTGACCAGCGCATAGCGGTCGACGTTCAATTTCTCGCCGATCAGCGCCGGGCGGATGATCCAGGGATTGTTGGTGAAGCGGATGATCTCGCCGCGCGTCGGCCCGGCGATGGCGATGGCGACCGCGCGCGGCAGCGTGCCGCCCTGCCGGCGCTCGAAATCCTGCCATGCGGTCTGAAAGCTGGCATGATCCTTCGTATGCAGCGTCGCTTCCGGCCCGAGCGCGACGACGCGGCCGTCCGCAACCTCGGCGATTGCGAAGCGCGCATGGGTGCCGCCGATGTCGACCGTGACGATGGCTTCGCTCATGACTCTCCCTTGCGCCTGCTCGGGAGGGCATGTCGCATCGCATCGGCCGACGCAACCGCCATAGCTATGCGCGGGCGATCGGCGACGAGACCTCGATACAGGGGGTGGATCGAGGCTCGCCGCCCGGACCGGCCAGGGTGTCGCCCGCGAATCTTTGCCCGCCCGCGGCGACCGCCGGCCCTTGTCGGTCTGCGCCTAGCGGCTCTGTTGGCGCAGATAGGCGATCACGTCGGCGCGGCGGGCGGGGTCGGTCAGGCGAAAGCCCATCCGCGTTCCCGGCACCATCGCTTGCGGATTCTGGAGGAAGCGGTCGAGCGTCGCCTCGTTCCAGACGATCCGCGCGCCGCGCATCCCGGGCGAATAGGCATAGCCGCGCGCGGTTCCCGCCTTGCGCCCATAGACGCCGCGGTGCGCCGGACCGACGCGGTTGGCGTCGAGCGAATGGCAGCTCCCGCAATTGGCGGCATAGAGCTTCGCGCCGCGCGCGGGATCGCCGCTCGGCGCCATCGCCATCGCGGTGGCCGCAACGGCCAGCCAGGCCGCCGCAGCCGTTTCAAGTGCCCAGCGCATGGCTCAACCGAACATGAAGGCGGGCTGCGGCAGCGCTTCGCCGAGCGCCGAGGTCAGCAGCGACCAGTGCGCGGCCTCGTCGGCGGCGATCTTCGCGCAGACCTGCGCGAGCTCCTTGCCGCCGAGCGACGGCATGACGCCGATATAGGCATTGGCGGCGCCCAGTTCGTGCGCCTGCGCCAGGCGCAAGATGTCGGCTTGCGTCTTGATCGCCGCGATGTTGAGGCTGGCCATATAGTCGGCGCGCGACTTGGGCTGCACCGCCTTGCCGCCGAGCTGGCCGATCGTGCCGGCAAGCGCGTCGCGATGCCCCTTGTGCTGCCCCTGAAAGAGCAAGGCGAGGTCGAGCACCGGCTTTTGCAACAGGCCGCTTTCGGCGCCGATCTGATACGCCTCGATCGCTTCATGCTCGAGCCCGAGCGCGACGTTCAATATATCGATGTCGCCGGCGTTGGCGGCGCCCCCCGGTTCCTTTCCGGCCGCGCGGGCCAGCGCCGGCGCGTCCCCCAATATGCCGATGGCGACGGCGGAAAGCGCCGCGGTGCCGGTCGCGCGCAGCAGTCCGCGGCGCGAGCTGTAATGTTCGATCATCGAAAGCCTCCTTTGCTGCCGGCGCGGCGGGAATGCGCCGCGCGCTGGCGGTCATTCGATGCGGCGGCGGGCGCGACGTTCCCGAAAAAGATTCCGGAACATTCGCCGCGCCGCACCATCCAATGGCCTTCGAACAACCAAGGATGACATCATGGATTGGCTACAGCCTCCCGCCTCCGTCGACGCCGATGACAGCGAAGTTCCCGAAACGGCGGTCAAGCCGCGCCCCGGTCGCGCCGCGGTCGAAGCCGCCGTGCGCACCCTGATCGCGGCGGCGGGCGACGATCCCGCGCGCGAGGGGGTGCGTGATACGCCCGCCCGCGTCGCGCGCGCCTATGCCGAATGGTTTTCGGGCTATGCGGTCGATCCCGCCGCCTATCTGGCGCGCGTCTTCGACGAGGCGAACGGGTATGAGGACAGTGTCCTGCTTCGCGATATCCCGCTCGTTTCGACCTGCGAGCATCATATGGCGCCGATCACCGGCCGCGTCCACGTCGCCTATCGCCCGCGCGGACGCGTGGTCGGCATATCGAAGCTGTCGCGGCTGGTGGACGCCTTTGGCCGCCGGTTGCAGTTGCAGGAGCGATTGACCCAGCAAATCGCCGACACGCTGTTTTCCGTCCTGAAGCCGCACGGCGTCGCGGTGATCGTCGAAGCGCGGCACGGCTGCATGACGACGCGCGGCGTCAACCAGCCCGATGTCGCGATGGTGACCAAGGCGTGGCTCGGCGATTTTCGGGACGACCCCGACCTGCGCCGCGACTTGCTCGCGTCGATCGCTTTCGGGCTCGATCGCTAGTCCGGCTGGGGCCAGCCGCGCTCGGCGCGGAGCCGCCGCATCACGGCATCGACCAGCCGGTCGCACCGCGTGCCGAGGAAAGGAAAACTGCCACGCAGCGCGTCGGCAAGCGTCGCGTCGAGCGCCGCGCGAAGCTGGCGCCGCGCACGGTGCAGCCGCGTGCGGACGGTCTCGGCGCGGATATCGAGCAGACCCGCGACCTCCTCGACCGAGCGGCCCTCGATATCGCGCAGGATGAAGACGAGGCGGAAGGGTTCGGGCAGCTCATCGACCGCGCGTTCGAGCAGCCGCCGCACTTCGGCGCGCGCAGCGTCGGCCTCGGGATCGTCGACGAGCTTGCCGCCCGGAAAGCCGAGGATCAGCGCGCCCGCCGCCTGGCTCCGCTCGACCTGATCGAGATCGACCAGCGGCCGCCGGCGGCGCAGGCGGCCGCGGCTTTCGTTGATCACGATCCGCGTCAGCCAGGTCCCCAGCCCCGCCTCGCCGCGAAAGCCGTCGATCGCCGCAAAGGCGCGCGCATAGCTTTCCTGCACGACATCCTCGGCCTCCGCATCGTCGGCCATGATCGCCCGCGCGACGCGGAACAGCGGCTGGTTATAGCGCCGCATCACCGCGCAAAAGGCCAGCGGCTCGCCGCGCCGCACCTGCTCGACAAGGCCGGCATCGGCCATGGCCTCGAACCCGCGTGTTGCCATCACCGATGAATCGGCCATTCCCACCTCCCGCCAAAGGCGATTGGATGCGGCACGCGCGAAAATGTTCCCACGACGTCGCCGGCCGCGGCCCCGTTTAGGCGGGAATATCGATCGATGGAAGGGAATGGCGCACCCGGAACGATTCGAACGTCCGACCCCCAGATTCGTAGTCTGGTGCTCTATCCAGCTGAGCTACGGGTGCGTGGAGCGGTGCCTTTAGGGGGCAGCGCGGAATCGCGCAACCCCCTTTCAGCGATTATTTTCGCAAGGCCGCCTGCGCCGCCGCGAGCCGTGCGATCGGCACGCGATAGGGCGAAGCGCTGACGTAATCGAGGCCGGTCTTTTCGCAGAAATGGATGCTCGGCGCGTCGCCGCCATGCTCGCCGCAGATGCCGAGCTTGATCCCCGCGCGGGTGCCCCGGCCGCGTTCGGCGGCGAGCTCGATGAGCTGGCCGACGCCCTCGACATCGAGGCTGACGAAGGGGTCGGTGACGAAGATGCCCTTGTCGACATATTGGGTCAGGAAGCGGCCCGCGTCGTCGCGGCTGATGCCGATCGTCGTCTGGGTGAGGTCGTTGGTGCCGAAGCTGAAGAATTCGGCCGTCTCTGCGATCTCGCCCGCCATCAGCGCGGCGCGCGGCAGTTCGATCATCGTGCCGACGAGATAGGCGATTTCGCGACCCTTTTCGGCGAATACCGCCTTGGCGGCCGTATCGACGACCGCCTTCATCAGGTCGAACTCGCGGCGCGTCGCGACCAGCGGGATCATCACCTCGGGGATCGGCGCCGCGCCGGTTTCGGCGGCGACGTCGCACGCCGCCTCGAAGATCGCGCGTGCCTGCATCTCGTAGATTTCGGGATAGGTCACGCCGAGGCGGCAGCCGCGATGGCCGAGCATCGGGTTGAACTCGTGGAGCTCGTTGGCGCGCGCCTTGAGCGCCTCGATGCCCACCCCAGCTGCTGCCGCGACCTCTGCGAAATCCTCTTCGCGCGTCGGCAGGAATTCGTGCAGCGGCGGGTCGAGCAGGCGGATAGTCACGGGCAGCCCCGCCATCACGCCGAAGATCGCGGCAAAGTCGCCGCGCTGTTCGGGGAGCAGCTTGGCGAGCGCGGCGCGGCGGCCGTCCTCGCTGTCGGCGAGGATCATCTCGCGCACCGCGGTGATGCGCGCGGCGTCGAAGAACATATGTTCGGTGCGGCAGAGCCCAATACCCTCGGCGCCGAAATCGCGCGCGACCTGCGCGTCGGCGGGGGTTTCGGCGTTGGTGCGCACCTTCATCCGGCGCACCTTGTCGGCCCAGCCCATCAAGGTGCCGAAATCGCCGACCAGTTCGGGGAGCAAGGTCGGAACCTCGCCCGCCATCACCTCGCCGGTCGAGCCGTCGAGGGTCAGGATGTCGCCCTCGCGCAGTTCGCGCCCCGCGACGCGCAGCACGCGCGCATTGCCGTCGATGGCGAGCCCGCCCGCGCCCGAGACGCAGGGGCGCCCCATGCCGCGCGCGACGACCGCCGCGTGGCTGGTCATCCCGCCGCGCGCGGTCAGGATGCCCTTCGCCGCGTGCATCCCGTGGATGTCTTCCGGCGAGGTCTCGACGCGGACGAGGATCACCGCCTCGCCCATGCCTGCGGCCTTTTCGGCGCTGTCGGCGTCGAACATGATCTTGCCCGATGCCGCACCGGGACTCGCCGGGAGCCCCTTGGTGAGCACGTCGCGCGGCGCCTTGGGATCGAGCGTCGGGTGGAGAAGCTGGTCGAGCGCGCCGGGGTCGACACGCTGCACCGCTTCCTCTTCGGTAATCAGTCCCTCGGCCGCCATTTCGACCGCGATGCGCAGTGCCGCCTTGGCGGTGCGCTTGCCCGAACGGGTTTGCAGCATCCAGAGCGTCCCGCGTTCGACGGTGAACTCAATGTCCTGCATGTCGCGATAATGATTTTCGAGCGTGTCGAAGACGCGGCCGAGCTCGCCGAAGGTCTCGGGCATCGCCTCTTCCATCGACAGCGGTTTGGCGCCCGCCTTTTCGCGCGCCACCTTCGTCAGATACTGCGGCGTGCGGATGCCCGCGACGACATCCTCGCCCTGCGCATTGATCAGCCATTCGCCGTACCAGGCGCGCTCGCCGGTCGCGGGGTCGCGGGTGAAGGCGACGCCGGTCGCCGAGGTGTCACCCATATTGCCGAATACCATCGCCTGCACATTGACCGCGGTGCCCCATTCGCCGGGAATGGAGTTCAGGCGGCGATAGACTTTCGCACGATCGCTTTCCCAGCTAGCGAAAACGGCGCCGATCGCGCCCCAGAGCTGGTCCTTCGGTTCCTGCGGGAAAGGCGCGCCGGTCTCGCGCGCGACGATCGCCTGATATTCCTTGACCAGCGCCTGCCAGTCCTCGGCGGCCATTTCGGTATCGAGATAGAAGCCCTTGTCTTCCTTCGCGATTTCTAGCGCCTCTTCGAACGCCGCATGGTCGAGCCCCATGACGACGTCGGCATACATCTGGATGAAGCGGCGATAGCTGTCCCACGCGAAGCGCGGGTCGCCCGAAGCCTGCGACAGCCCCGCGACGGTGCTGTCGTTGAGCCCCAGGTTAAGGACGGTGTCCATCATCCCCGGCATCGACACGCGCGCGCCCGAGCGGACCGAGACGAGCAGCGGGTTCGCGGCGTCGCCGAAGCGGCGGCCGGTAATCCCCTCGATATGCGCGATGCCGCTTTCGACCTCTTCGATCAGGCCGGCGGGAAATTGCTCGCCATTGGCATAATAAGCGGTGCAGACGTCGGTGGTGATCGTAAAGCCCGGCGGGACCGGCAGGCCGATCGAGGCCATTTCGGCAAGGTTCGATCCCTTGCCGCCCAGCAATTCCTTCGAGCGCTCGGCCGTGGTGGCCGCGCCGCCGAACAAATGCACCATCTTCGTCATCATATGCTCCTGCTGCCCCGGGGAGGAGGTTGCGGCTGGATAGGTATGCAATCCGGGTTGGTCGATTCAGTTTTACTTCGTTCGTTATAAGCTGCGGCGCATAGCCGTAGCGTCAGCCTTCGATCTTCGAGAAATCCGCGACGCCATGCACCGCGCCGGTAAATCGCGCGAGCAGGCCGAGGCGCCAGGCGCGGACCGCTTCGTCGGGGTCATTGACCATCACGCCCTCGAAAAAAGCGTCGATCGGCGCGCGGAGGCTGGCGAGCGCAGCCATGGCGTCGGTGAAGCGCTCATCGGCTACCGCGGCGGAGGCTGCGGGCTCGGCGGCGTCGAGCGCGGCGAGCAGCGCGGCATCGGCCTCGGTCGGCGGCGTCGCGGCGGCTGCGCCGCTTACCTCGCCCGCCTGCTTCAGGATATTCGCCGCGCGCTTATAGCCCGCGAGGAGATTGGTGCCGTCCTCGGTCGCCATGAACGCCTGCAACGCCTTCACGCGCGCGAGCAAGCGAACGAGATCATCCTCACCGCCGAGCGCGAACACCGCGTCGATGAGGTCGTGGCGAACGCCGGCCTCGCGTTGCTGGACTTTGAGGCGGTCAGCGAAAAAGTCGAGGAGGTCGCCCTCAGCAACCGCAAAGCGCAGTCCGTTTCCGGTCAGGATGCGAATGACGCCGAGCGCAGCGCGACGAAGGGCAAAGGGGTCTTTCGATCCGGTCGGCTTCTCGTCGATGGCGAAGAAGCTGCGAAGCGTATCCAACTTATCCGCCAGCGCCACAGCCACCGTTACTGGCGCCGTCGGCACATCATCGCCCTGCCCGACCGGCTTGTAATGGTCGCGGATCGCGTTGGCGACCGCGTCGGGCAGACCCTCGGCGCGGGCGTAGTAGCCGCCCATCAGGCCCTGCAATTCGGGAAATTCGCCGACCATTTCGGTGACGAGGTCGGCCTTCGCCAAGCGCGCGGCGCGTTCGGCCTGATCGGCCAGTTCCTCGCGCGTCACTTCCGTGTTCCCCCGCGAAGGCGGGGGTCCAGAGCGTTCGTCCGCAGACGCCGGCGCATCACCGCCCTGGGTTCCCGCCTGCGCGGGAACACACGAGGGAGTGACGATACCCTCTTCCACCAACCACCGTGCCAGCTTCGCCACCCGCTCGACCTTGTCGGCGACGGTGCCCAGCTTTTCGTGGAAAGTGATGTTCGCGAGCTTCCCTGCGTGCTCAGCGAGCGTCTTCTTCTGGTCCTGTTCCCAGAAGAAGCGCGCGTCGGACAGGCGCGCGGCGAGGACCTTGCGGTTGCCCGCGACGATCTCCGCGCCGCCGTCGACCGCGTCGATGTTCGCGGTGCAGACGAAACCGTTGGCGAGCTTGCCGCCGGCGCCGTTCACGACGAAATATTTCTGGTTCACGCGCGCGGTGAGCTGGATGACCTCGGGCGGCACCTCCAGAAACGCCTCGTCGAAGCGGCCGAGCAAAGGCACCGGCCATTCGGTAAGGCCGGCATTCTCGATCACCAGCCCCTCGTCCTCGACAAGCGTCAGCCCGGCATCGGCCGCAGCCTTCGCAGCGCCGTCGCGGATGATCGTCTGGCGCTCTTCATGGTCGACGATGACGTGGCAGGCGCGCAGCTTGTCGGCATAGTCTGCCGCTGAGCCGATGGTGATCTCGCCCGGGCAATGAAAGCGGTGACCGCGCGTTGCGAAACCGGCGGAAATCCCACCGACCTCGCACGGGATCAGCTCCTCGCCGAAGATCGCGACGATGCCCGACAGCGGACGCACCCAGCGCAGGCTTTCGCTGCTCGCGCTTTGCTTGCCCCAGCGCATCGACTTGGGCCAGGCGAAGCTGCGGACGATCGCGGGGATCGCTTCGGCGAGGACGTCGGCGGTCGCGCGGCCGGGCTTGTCGATCACGGCGAACCAGATCCCGTCGCGGTCTTCGAGCTGGTCCTGCGTCAGGCCGGTCTTGCGCAGGAAGCCTTCGAGCGCCTGCGGCGGCGCGCTGGTGCGCGGGCCCTTGAGCTCCTCGCTGACCGCGGCGGTCGCATCGGGAAGGTCTTTCGCAATCAGCGCGAGGCGGCGCGGGGTCGACCACACGGCGACGTCGCCCGCGTCGAGGCCCGCAGCGCTCATCTGGGCGCGGAACAGCTTTTCGAGCTCGGCGCGCGCGCCGGCCTGCATCCGCGCCGGAATCTCCTCGCTGCGCAGTTCGAGCAGAAAATCGGTCACAGCGTCCACCCCGGATAGTTGGCGGTCCAGCGCTCGGACTGGCTGTCGATCCACGCCTTGCAGCTTCCTTTCGCGAGGTCGCGGACACGCGCCATATAGTTGGCGCGTTCCTGGACGCTGATCACGCCGCGTGCCTGGAGCAGGTTGAAGAGGTGGCTCGCTTCGATCGCCTGATCATAGGCGGCGAGCGGGACATTCGCTGCGATCGCGCGCTGGCATTCGGCCTCGGCGGCCTTGAAGCCCGCGAACAAAGTGTCGGTGTCGGCGACCTCGAAATTCCATTTCGAGAACTGCCGTTCGTTTTCGAGGAAGACGTCGCCATAGCTCACCGCCGCGACGTCGCCGACCGCGTCGGAGAAGCGCAGGTCGTACACATTGTCGACATTCTGGATATACATGGCGAGGCGTTCGAGCCCGTAGGTGAGCTCGCCCGCGACGGGCTTGCAGTCATAGCCGCCCATCTGCTGGAAGTAAGTGAACTGGGTCACCTCCATCCCGTCGCACCAGACCTCCCAGCCCAGCCCCCACGCGCCAAGCGTCGGCGATTCCCAATCGTCCTCGACGAAGCGGATGTCGTGGAGCAGCGGGTCGATGCCGATCGCGGCAAGGCTGCCCAGATATTGCTCCTGCAGGTCGGCGGGCGACGGCTTCAGGATCACCTGATACTGGTAATAATGCTGGAGGCGGTTCGGATTCTCGCCATAGCGGCCGTCCGTAGGCCGGCGGCTCGGCTGGACATAGGCGACGTTCCACGGTTCGGGACCGAGGCTGCGCAGCGTCGTCGCGGGGTGAAAGGTTCCCGCCCCGACGCGCATGTCGTAGGGCTGGAGAATCGCGCAGCCGCGCGCCGCCCAATAGGCGTGGAGCGTCAGGATCATGTCCTGAAAGCTGAGCAGTTTCTTTTCCGCCGCGTCGGCCACCCGATCTTCCGCCTTTCGCAGGTGCAACAATTCCCGCCGCCCTTGGCGCAGCGGCGGCGCAGGGTCAAGGGACAGGCGCGTCCATATTCGGCGTCCTGTCAGCTTCCCGTCACAAAATGTAAGGTCTTGTTGACATAGTCAGCGAATCATGTCATTTAGTCAATAACACCTGACATTCGGTCAGGGATGCATGACGGATACGGCGTGTGAACAACAGATTGAAAGTGCTGCGCGCGATGCGCAACTGGAGCCAGGCGGAACTTGCCGACCGGCTCGACGTGTCGCGGCAGGCGGTGAACGCGATCGAAACGGGCAAATACGACCCGTCGCTGCCGCTCGCCTTCAAGCTCGCACGGTTGTTCGAAATGCCGATAGAGGAGATTTTCGACGATGGCTTCGAAGGATAGGATGATGGTCACCGAGCCGCAGGAACCGCGCACGCCGGGATTCATCTGGCCCGCCGTCATCTGCTTTGGCGCGATTTTCCTCGCCGGCATCTTAGCGGGCTTCAGCAAGGTCGCTGCCGAAGCGGGCAAGGCGACGCTCGCGCCCTGGGCCGGACCGCTGATCGCCGCCACGCTCGGCATAGCAGGCCTCTTCTTTTATTTCCGCCGTCACGCGGACTGGTTCCGCGCCCTGTCGCGTCGCCGCCGCCACTATTGGACTGCGCTCGGCCTCGCCGCGGTGATCGGCGGAATCGTCGGCGTCTGGGCCTCGTTCGATCAGCCGGCAAATCGCGGCGCGATCGAAATGGCGTTCACCGGGTCGCTCAGCGCGAATTTCGCGATCGGCGCCTCGCTCTTCTGGGTGATCGGGCTGCTCGTCTCGATGGTCATCTATCATCGATCGATCGACGATCATGAGGAGCGCGCCTGGCTGTGGGCCGGGCTTGCGGGCTGGTATGCCTTCATCTTCCCGGCTCCCGTCTGGTGGGTGCTCCACCGCGCCGGCCTTGCCCCGCCGGCCGATGCGATGCTGCTCTTCGTCCTCTCGATGGTCACGAACGGCGTCGTCTATCTCTGGCTCAAATTTCGCTGACTTTCGCTCTCCCCTCCCCTATTTCCCCGGCCACAGGGCCATGACTGAAAGGTGTTTTTCGATGAAGAGTTGGTTCAAGACGCTCGTTGCAAGCTGCGCGGTGGTCCCCTTTGCCGCCTGCGCGCTGACGCCCGGCAACGTCGCCTTTGCCCAGGAGACCGCCGTCGCCCCGGCCCCGGCAATCGCGACGGTCGCCGCCAAGCCGGGCCTATGGGCGGTCAAGGACGCCGACACGACCATCTATTTGTTCGGCACCGTCCATGTGCTGAAGCCCGGCCTTGGCTGGTTCGACGGCGCCGTGAAGCAGGCGTTCGACAAATCGGACGAATTGGTCCTCGAAATGGTGATGCCCGAAGATCAGGCCGAGGCCGCGAAGGCCACCATGCCGCTGGCGATGGACCAGAGCGGCACGGCGCTGTCGGCGAAGCTCGACCCCGACGCGCTGACCGCCTATCAGGCGGCGCTCACCGGGCTGGGCGTTCCCGCAAATGCCTTCGACGCCTTCAAGCCCTGGTTCGCGGCGATCACCTTGTCGGTCCTGCCGCTGACCAAGCTGGGCTATGATCCGACCCAGGGCGCCGAAATGCAGCTCACCGCGGCGGCCAAGGCGGCGGCCAAGCCGATTTCCGGGTTCGAGACGCTGGAGGAACAGCTGGGCTTTTTCGATTCGATCCCCGAAGAAGGCCAGATCGCCTTCCTCAATGCCACGGTGAAGGACATCGACAAGCTCGCCCCGACGCTCGACACGATGGTCGGCCAGTGGAGCAAGGGCGACACCGACAATCTGGCCGCGACGATGAACGAAAGCATGGCCGCGACCCCCGAGTTGACCAAGATCCTGCTGTGGGATCGCAACGCGCGCTGGGCCGACCAGATCAAGGCGCGGATGGACAAGCCCGGCACGGTCTTCGTCGCGGTCGGCGCGGGGCATCTCGCGGGACAGAAGAGCGTCCAGGACTATCTGAAGGAACGCGGGCTGAAAGCGACGCGCGTTCAATAATGCAGGCAGGGCGCGCCTTTCGCCGCCCTTGGGGCCGCCGCCTTGCGGCGGCCCTTTTGCCGTTGCTGCTGACCGCGTGTCAGGCAAAGCCGGCGGTCGAGGCGCGGCCCGCAATGTGGCTGGTCGCCGATGACGACACGCGCATCTATATGCTCGGGACGATGCACGCGCTGCCCGCCGGGACCGACTGGGACGCGGGCAAGGTCGCGGCGGCGATCGGCCAGGCCGACACGCTGATGCTCGAACTGTCGCCGCAGCAGCTTGCCGAGGCCGGAGCGGTTTTCCGCGACCTTGCCCCGCGCGAGGCGCCGCTGGCGATCGGCGCACGATTGCCCGCGAAGGCGCTGGCCGGCTATCGCGCGCTCGAAGCCGACGAGCCGTTCGGCGGCGACGGCCTCGACGATTGGGCGGTGCTGGTCCTGATGGGGCAACGCGTCGCGCAGCACGCCGACCTGTCGCCCGCCGACGGTGTCGAAGCGGGGCTGACCGCCGCCTTTCGACGCGCGGGCAAGCCGATCCACGGGCTCGAAAGCGCGAAAGCGCAGTTGATGCTGTTCGAGAGGCTCGACCCTGCGACCCAGCGCGCGCTGCTGGTCCGCGCGGCCGCGAACATCGACCATGCCGAACAGGATGCACGCGCCATGGCGGCCGCCTGGTCGCGCGGCGACGCCGCGGCGCTGGCGAAGATCGTCAACGAGGACGTCGACGCGGTTCCCGCGGCGCGCAAGGCGCTCCTCACCGACCGCAACCGCCGCTGGACCGCATGGGTCGAACGGCGCCTGGATCAGCCGGGCACGGTGCTGATGGCGGTCGGCGCGGGGCATCTGGTGGGCGATGACGGCGTGCCCACGATGCTGGCGGCGGCGGGGTATAAGGTGGTGCGGGTGCAGTGAGTGGACGGCAGATGGCGGGTTTGGGGTGGGGAGCAGATATTCCCCACTTTCGTCATTCCCGCGAAAGCGGGAACCCAGTGTGGGGTCAGCCGACG
>NZ_JAOZVW010000140.1:6227-26199 GCF_025869345.1 Sphingopyxis sp. | reverse complement strand
AGCAGGTCGCGCGCTTGCCCCGCGCCGACAGGCGAAGCCGCAGCCCGCTGTCGCCGTCGGCGAGCGCCTGTCCGCCCGCCCACAAGGTCACCGCATCGGCGCGCGCCTTGCCGACCGACAGGATCGGCGCCCATGTCGCGCCGCCGTCGCGCGAGGCTTCGGCCGTGCAGATCGCGTCATCGCCGAGCGCATCGGCGGCGATCTTCACGGTCGCATAAAGGCGGCGCTTGCCTTCGACCGGCACTGCGACCTCGGCGCTCGCCTCGGCGGTGAGGCGCATCGAGACATTGCCCGCGAAGCTCGTCAGCCGCACATCGCCCGCGCCCGCCGCGCGCCACGGGTCGGCGCTGCCCTGCTGGAAATCGCTGCGCAGCAACTCCTCGGCAGACGCGCTGCCGGGCGCCGCGAGCGCGATCAGGGCGAGCATTCCATATCTCACAGCGCGATGCCCGCCTTACCGAGCGCATCGGCCAGCGGCACAAGCCCCGTCTCATAGCGCCGCCACAGGCCCACGGAACGGTCGTGGATCGGCGCACGCACCTGCACCGCGCTCGCGGTCGCAACGGGCGTGGGGTTGCGGTGGAAATCGAGGCAGGCCTCCTCCCAGTCGAGCCCGCACGCCGCGACCAGCCGGCGGCTCTCGCCCTCCTGATCGGCGATCAGCGCTTCATAGTCGATCTCGACCATCCGGCCGGGCAATGCGCCGCGCCAATGCGCCATCAGCCGCTCATAGGCGATGCGATAGGCGGCGAGGTCGCCGAGGTCGTAGCTGAAGGGATAGCCCATGCGGAACAGCGTCTTGTACATCGCATAGCAGCCGTCCATCGCCCCGCGCCGGACGTGAACGATGCGCGCATCGGGCAGCGCGAGTGCGATCAGGCCGATGTAGAGAAAATTGAGCGGCGTCTTGTCGATCGCGAAAGGCGCGCCGGGGTCGCGCTCGGCGATGCGTGTGCGATAGGCGCGGCCGAGCGCGGCGTGATCCATCGCGGCGCTGCGGCGGATAAGGTCAGCCTTGCCCTGCGCCTGCCCCGCGCCCTCGATCAGCGCGAGCGCGAAATCCTGAATCTCGCCGAGGCTTGCGACTTTGCTGTGTGACGAGAGGATGCGGTCGACCAGCGTCGTCCCGCTGCGCGGCAGGCCGAGGACGAAGATCGGCCCCGGTCCGGCGGACGGTGGCGGCGCGTCGCGCAGGCGCGCGGCCGAAAAGGCGCTCGCGATCGCCGCCATCGTATCGACATCGTCAGCGACGCGATAGGACAGCCGCGCGCGACGCGCATCGGCCGCCGCCTTGAGCACCGCAAACGCCCGGTCATGGTCGCCGAGATCCTCGAGCTCCTTTGCCAGCGCATGGCCGAGCGCGATGCGCGCCTCGGCATCGCCGCCCGCCGCCGCCAGCGCGTCTTCGAGCGCCACGACATGGTTGCGCTCCAGCGTCGCGCGGCGCAGCGTCGAACGGTTGGCCCAGGCGTCCCAATCGTGCGGATTATCCGCAATCACGCGGTCGAAATGTGCCTCTGCCGCATCGATGCGGCCGAGCGCGATCGACGCGGCGGCAAGGTCGTAGCGCGCGCGGCCATCGTCCGGCGCTAGATCGACCGCGCGGGCGCAGCAGCGTTCGGCCTCGACCGGCCGGTTCATATGCCCGTGATATTCGGCGAGGCGGCGCAGCGCGTGGGCATCGTCCCATGCCAGTTCCTCGATCGCGGCGAGGACCGCGCGCGCTTCGCCATAGCGGCCCCGCACCGCCGCTTCCCGCGCCCGCGACAGTCCGGCGTCGAAATCGCCGGAACGGTCGCGGGCGGCGGAGGCGGCGGGCCGGGCCGTCATCGTCAGAAACGCACGTCCGCCGACAGGCCGATCGTCCGTGGCAGCGTGATCAGGTCCTTCGACCCATTGCCATAATAGCCCTGCGATGGCGACGTCCCCATATAGGCTTCGGTGAAGACGCCCGTGACGCCGTCCGCGTTGAACAGATTCTTGACGAACAGCGTCAGCCCGTAGGAGCCCTTGCGCAGCGTCGCCGAGGCGTTCCAGATCGAAAAGCCCGGCAGGCGGACGTTGAACTTGGGCGAGGTGCTGATCGCGTTGCGCGTCGACGATTGATAAAAGCCATCGCCGCGCAGCGTCAGGCTGGTGTCGTTCCCGAGGTCGAAGCTGTAGTCGGCGCTGCCGGTCACGATATGATGCGCCGACCCCGGCAGGCGATCACCGTCGCGCCCGATCAGCGTGTGGCTGGGGTCGGGCGAGAAGAAATCGCGCGTCAGCTTCGCATCGACATAGGTATAGCCAAGGGCATAGTGGAGGCCGCCGCTGCGCCCCTCGATCTGCGCCTCGATGCCCTGCGAGCGGGCCTTGCCGCCGTTCTGGACGACATAGAAGCCCCAGACCGGGGTCGCGGTGTTGAGCTGAATATCCTTCCAGTCGATGTAGAAGGCATCGAGATTATAGGTCAGCCCGCCGAGCGCGCCCTTCACCCCGACCTCGTAATTGACCAGCGTGTCGGACTTGTACTGCTGCCACGACGGATCCTCGGCATAGCGGCCGATCGTAGGCACCGCGTTCGACCCGCCACGGCGATAACCCTGCGACACGGTTGCGTAGAGCAGGCCGCGATCGGCGAATTTCCACGACAGATTGCCCTTGAACAGCGCCTTGTCCTCGCTGGTGCGGAAGGTCGCGTCGGTCGGCTGCGACAGCGAGGGGAAGATCGGAATGTCGATCGAGGTGTCGTTATGCGCCTTGTTCCAGAAATAGCGCACGCCGCCGGTCAGATCGACCGTATCGGTGGCGTGCCAGGTCAGCTCGCCGAACAGCGCGCGATCCTTGAACGTCTCATGCCGGCGATAGAAGAAATCTTGGTCGCTCGCGACCGCGGCGGGCAGGCCAGTCGCGGCGTCCCACCAGCGCTTGAAGCCGCGCAAAAAGCTGTCCTGCGACGAAAAGAGCTTCTGGTCCTGATAATAAGCGCCGATCACATAATCGAGCGGCCCGCCGCCCTTCGACACCAGGCGCAGTTCCTGCACGAAACTCTTGTCGCGATAGCCGCGCACCGCCGACGCCATCGGGCGCGGGTAGTTATAATAAAAGGCGAGGAAGCCCGCCTTGGCGTAGAAGCCGGTATTCTCGCTGACGCTGTCGCCTTCATGGTCATACCAGGAGGAACTGGAGGTCAGCGTCGCGAAGCCCAGGTCGACATTCGCTTCCAAAGCGACCGAATCGACGTTGCGGGTCGAGGGTTCGAGCTGGATCGACCCGTTCTGATAGCCCTCATAGGCCTTGCCATAGCCGTCGAACCCGTGGGTGATCTGCCGCCGCCCGCCGACATCATCCTCCTGATGATTATAGGTCAGCGTCAGGTCCACCGCGTCGCTCGGCTGCCACAGCGCGGCGATGCGGCCGTACCAGACATGGACGAAATCGGCATCCTTGACGCGGCGATATTCGGCGTCGGGCGCCAGCACCCCGGCGGGCGCGGTCGGGATGCCGTCGCCGTCCAGCTTGTAGACGTTCACATAGTCGGTGAGGCCCGGATAATGCTGGCGGCTGCCCACCGCGCGGATCGCGAAGGTGTCGCCGAGCGGCACGTTGAGCACGACGTCGGCTTCGTAACCGATGCCGTCCGATCCCTTGACGTTGCTGACGCCGCCGGTGACGCGCCCCTCGAAGCGGCCGAGCACCGGCTTCTTGAGGATATAGCGCACCGTGCCGCCGAGCGCGCCCGAGCCATAGAGCGTGCCCTGCGGCCCGCGCAGCACCTCGACCCGGTCGAGGTCCTTGAGCAGATAGGCGGCAAACAGCGGCGTGTCGTTGACATAGGTCGAGACCGGCGAAACGCCCGAGACGGCGTAATCGCCGAGCGCGGCGCTGTCGACGTTGACGCCGCGGATCGTCACCGTGTTGATGACGCCCGCGTTGCGCCGGCCGCGATCGACGACCGCGACGCCGGGGATCGAACGCAGCAGTTCGGCCTGGTCGCGCGTCTGGTTCGCGTCGATCCGGTCGCCGCCGACCGCCGAGATATTATAGGGAATGTCGATCGTCCGCGCCTCGCGGCGGGTCGCGGTGACGACGATGTCGGTGCCGTCGTTCGCGGCCCCCGCCTCCTGAGCGAAGACCGGCGCCGGCATCGCCGCCAGCAGGCCGGTGCAGGCGAGCGATGTCGTCGCCAAAAGTCGTGTGGTGTTGGTCATGGTTTTCCCCCCTTTTGTGTCATCGCGCGCGCGTCGGCGCCATCCTTGTCGGTGAGTGAAGAAGCAGGCTGAACGAGCGGGCCGAGCGCGCGCAGCGTCGGCGAGGCCGCGGGCCCCCGGTCGAAGGCCTCGAAATGCTGCGGCCCGTCGCGCAGGCTCTTGAGCGGCTGGCCGAGCCCGTGCCAGCCGCGCTCGCGGCAGCGGCGGACGTAGCCGAGGTCGAGGTCGACCGCGATCACCTCGCGCCCCTCCCCCGCTTCGTGAATCATCTCGCCGCCCGGCCCCGCGACGCACGAGCGTCCATAACCAAGGTCGCCCGCGACATTGACCGAAACGACATAGGCCTGGTTGGTCGCGGCGGCGGCGCGGACGATCGACAGTTCGACGTCGCGGTCGATGGTGTTGGTCATCACCGGATTGAGGATCACCTCCGCCCCGCGCCAGATCAGCGAGCGGACAACCTCGGGGAACCAGATGTCGTAGCAGATGGCGAGGCCGAAGCGGCCGACGCCCGGGACGTCGAATATGGTCGGCTCGATGCCGCCGGTCACGCCCTCCTCATAGGGATAGAAGGGATAGATTTTCCGGTGCCGCGCAGCGACGCTGCCGTCGGGGGCGAAGACGCTGGTGGTGTTGTAGATGGTGTCGCCGTCGCGCTCGAACAGCGAGCCGTTGACGAGCCACAGCCCATGTTCGCGCGCCATCGCGGCAAAGGCGTCCTCGGCGGGGCCGGGCAGCGGCTGCGCGTTCGCGGTGGCGGGGCCGAAACAGGAGAGTTCGCCGAGCACGACCATATCGACCCAGCCGAAGCGGCGGCGGACCAGCCGCACCTCCTCGGCGATGCGATCCAGATTGTCGCCGCGCGGCAGGGCGAGTTGCAGTCCGGCGATCGCGAAATGAGTCATAATCCTCCCCAGCGCGCCGATCGGGGCGCGTCCGGGGGATAATCTGTCCGCTATGCGGCGCTTACGATAGGTCCAGTTCGAAAACTAGGATGGCGCCAGATCGCCGATACGCCCGATCAAGGCCCAGTCGACGATGCGCTGTCCAGCGCCGAGCCATTGGACGACATCGCCCTCGACCGCGACCTGGAACGAGGTCGCCTCGCCATAGGACCAGCTCTGCCACTGGCGGTGCCAGCGGTCGCCCTCGATCCACCAGCGCCCGGTATCGATATCTTCGTCGGCGTAGCCTGCGCGCCCGGTCATCGTGCCATCGGGCATCAGCAATATGGTGCACGGATCGCCATAGACGGTGCGGCATTCGAGCCGGGCGCCGCTCATCTTGCGGCGCAGCGCGCGGCCCGTCAGGATCGGCGGCGGCTCCGCCTTCTTTTCCAGCACATCGTTGAGCGCCGCGGTCAGCGTCGCCACGCCGGGACGGATGCGTTCGACGGGCAGGCTGGTAACCCCGAGCCGGAACAGGCCCGGCGGCGCGGTCCCCGCATAATAGGAATCGACCCGCTCGATCAGCACGCCGCGCCGCTCGGCCGCCGCGGCGAGGTCGGCGACGTCGAGCCCGGCGGCTCCCCGGACCCACATCGTCGTTCCGCCGCGCACCGGCTGGATCGCGATCGAGCGCGGCAGATAATGGTTGAGCGCGTCGCGCAGCGCGATCTGCCGGGTGCGGAATTCGCGGCCGATCCGCCGCATCATCGAATCATAATGACCGAGCGACAGAAATTGCGCCGCCGCGCGCTGGTTGTTCGGCGGCGGCTGCTTGACCGACAGACGGCGCAGTTCGCGCAAATGCGCGATCACCTCACGGTCGGCGACCATGAAACCGAGCCTGAGGCCAGGGTCGAGGACCTTGGCAAGCCCGGCGATATAGACGACGCGGCTGCCCCCCGCCATGCCGCGCATCGCCGGGAAATCCTCGTCGAGATAATTGGTCTCGCACTCGAAATCATCCTCGACGACGATCAGGTCGTGCGCCTCGGCCGCGGCGAGCAGCGCCCGCCGCCGGTCGAGCGACAAGGTCGCGCCGGTGGGCAATTGATGGCTGGGCGTAACCATGACGAGGTCGCAGCCGGCCAGCCGCGCGTCGGTCACCACGCCCTCCGCATCAACCGGCTGCGGCGTCCACACGCCGCGCCGCGCCTCGATCAGCGCGCGCAGCTCGAACAGGCCGGGGTCCTCGATCGCGACGCGGCTGCCCTCGGTGCAGAACAGGTCGAGCGCGAGGACGCGGGCATGATGCGTGCCGAGCGTCAGCAATATCTCGTCGGGGCGCGCATAGATGCCGCGGCGTGGCAGTATCTTGGTGCGGATTTCCTCGATCAGCGCCGCGTCGTCGTCGGCGATCCCCGACCAGGAGGCGACCTGCCGCCGCTTCAGCGACAAGCTCGCCGCCTCGCGCCAGTCGTCGACCGGAAACAGGCTGTCGTCGAAGCAGCCGTCGAGGAAGGGATAGGGATAGTGCTGCCAGTTGGCGGGCCGGGGTTCGGGGAGCGCGGGCAGCGGCGGCAGGCGCTCGGACCAGGACATGCCGCCCTGCGTCGCGCGCTCGGCGATGCCGACAACCTCGCCGAAACCCGCCCGTCCCGCGCCAAGATCCCCCGACACGAAAAGCCCGCTCCGTTCGCGCGCCATGACATGGCCATCCGCGACGAGTTGCTGATAGGCGATCGTCACCGTATTGCGGGCAACGCCAAGTAACCGGGCCATGGTGCGCGAAGAAGGCAGGCGATAACCGATCGGCCATGCATGCGACCGCATCAGTTCGATCACACCCTTGCGAATCTGGTCCTGCAAAGTGACATCGCTGTTGCGGTCCAGGATGAATGAAGGGCGCATGCCGGCCATGATAATACCCTGTGGCCTCGGCCAAGTTCAACCATGATCGTCAATCTGTCATCCGAGCGGTCAAGGACAAATTCGCCCGCGGGCGGTGACACGCCTCGAAGAGGAGACCCGGATCGGCAAGCGCGGAACCCTGACGGCGCAGTTGTCGCGAATGGGAACTTGATCGGACTCACAATGCGGATTGTCTCGCTGGCCTGCGCAGCTTGCCCGACAATTGCCTTGACGTCAGCGCCTGGCCGGAAGCGGATCGTCGACTTTGCGGTCACTGAACGAAAAAGCTGACAATCAGGTTCTTTGGGATTCGCGAACCCGCAGCATTCCCATCCAGCCAACCGCCAAGAGCGCGATCAAAGCGGCTCCCCCCGCTTGCTGACTGCCCAAGACGCTTGCAGCCAAAGCTTGCTGCCCCTCGGATCGACCAGCAAATAAGGCCCCCATCTTCCACGATTGCAGGCAGACAAAGGCAATCGCCGACAATCAGCGACTGGTCATAAACTAGCGGAAATTATGGCTTTTTTCAATCATCAACGGTCGCGGGGAGACCGAAAAATGGTAGCGGAGGAGGGACTCGAACCCCCGACACGCGGATTATGATTCCGCTGCTCTAACCTGCTGAGCTACTCCGCCCCGAAAGGCCGCCGCTTCGGGCGAGCCGCGCCTATAGGCAGGCTGTGGGTTCGGGTCAATATCATGTGCGCACGCCGCGAAAATTGCGCGCAAACGCAGGTTCCCACGGGCCGCCGCGATAGCGATGGGCGGCAAGACCAGTGATGACGAGCGGGCGGGGACGGAAATCGCGCGCAAGGTCGGCCAGCAGCGCCCGCGCCTCGCCCGGCGAAACCTTGTTCTGCACCGTGATGTGCAGGCGCGGCACGCCCTGGTCCTGCGCGGTCAGCAGGCCGTGGAAATGATCGGCGATGCGCGCGCGGATGGCGAGCAGCGCGGAACTTTCAACCCGGAAAGCCACGCCGTAGCCCAGCGAATAGGCGCCGCGCAGCATCGCCTCGGGCGGCGGCGTATCGGACGACGGGCGGCGGATCAGCCGCTCCAGCTCGTCGCGGCACGACGGCGGCAACTGGTGGAACAAGGTGATATGCGCCGCGACGAGGTTGCGCGCGGGCGGGAAATAGGCGCCGCGCAGCCGGTCGAAATGACGCTGGTCGGCCGCGCCCATCGCTGCGGTAACAAGGATGGGCGCGGCGCCAGAGACCCGGAAGGGAGGGGGAAAGCCCGGGTCGGTTGGCTCGAGACGGGGTGGACGCGGCGATCGGGGGGAGGATGTGCCGTCGTCCATGGGACGCCCTTTCTCGTGGCCGCGCCAATGGCGCAAAGCCGGCACGCGATCTAATCGATTAATATGGTCACAATGATCGATTCCACCGATACGGTGAAAAAGCGCCGGTTTTACAAGCCGCTCCAGAAAGCGCACAGCGCCGCCGCAACCTCGGCCGGGCGCTCGGCGATCGCCCAATGCCCTGCCCCTTCGACCACCGTCAGCGGAACGCCGGTGTTCGCGGCGAATCGCTGCGCGACCGATAGTTCAACATAGGGATCGCCCTCGCCCCAGATCAGCGCGCCGGTCGCGGGCAGCTTGCCGATGTCGCGCGCCCAGTCGTGCTCGAAACTCAGCCCCTTCGCCGACCGGTAGAGCTTCAGGATCGCGCGCCTCTTGTCCTTGTTCGCCCATTGCCCGGCTTCTTCCGCGGCGATGTCCGCCGGCATCCCCTGCGCGGCAAGGCCCTGCGCGAGCTTCGCGGGCGCGCTCAAGGCCATGAAGATTTCACCGAGGACCGGCGTGTTCCAGATTCGCGCGATCCGATGCCCGCGATAGTCGGGATCGATCACCGCGTTCGAGACCGCCCAGCTTCGGATCAGCTCGGGTCGCAACATCGCCACGCGCTGCGCGATCAGCGCCCCCCAGTCGTGGCCGACGATGTCGATCGGGCCGTGCTGCGCGCATAATGCCTCCGCCTCGCCCACCGCCCAGTCGGCATAGGCTTCCTTGGTCGCGGCAAAGCCCGCGGGAAGCGGCCCGGTGAAGCCGGGCAGCGCGGGGACGGCGACGGGCGTCTCGCCGAGATCGAGCCGGCCGAGCAGCGGGCGCCAGATCGCCGGGCTGTCGGGCACGCCGTGCAGGAAGAGCTTTGCGGTGGTCATCGTTGCTCCCTCCGTCGCCTACATCTCTCCGCGTTCGCGGCGCAGTTGATACCATTTCTGGACGTTCGCATTATGCTCGGCCAGCGTGCGCGCGAAGATATGCCCGCCGTCGCCCTTGGCGACGAAATAGAGATAGTCGTTCGCCTCGGGATCGAGCACCGCGGCGATCGACGCCTTGCCGGGGTTGGCGATCGGCCCCTTGGGCAGGCCGATCATGCTGTAGGTGTTGTAGTCGTTCACCGCGAGGATCTCGGAGCGCAGGATGCGGCGGCCGAGCGGCTTGCCCCGGGTGATCGGATAGATGATCGTCGGGTCGGCCTGAAGCTTCATGCCGATCGCCAGGCGGTTGGTATAGACGCCCGCGACGGTGCGGCGCTCGGACGCGAGCGAGGTTTCCTTCTCGACGATCGAGGCAAGCGTCATCGCTTCGTTGCGGTCCTTTGCCGCGGTGCGCGGGCTGCGCCTGGCCCAGAGCTCGGCGAACGTCCTGTCCATCGCCGCCTGCATCCGCGCCACGACCGCGGCGCGGCTCTCGCCGGTGGTAAAGGCATAGCTATCGGGAAGGATGCTCCCCTCGGCGGGCACCGGGATGTCGCCCTTCAGGCGCGGCTCCGCCATCAGCCGGTCCCATACCATGATCGAAGGCATCCCCTCGGGAATCATCACGAGGCGCTGGATCGTCTTGCCCGACTGGAGCAGGCGCAGGATGTCGCCCGAATCCATGCCCTTTTCGATCTTATACTCGCCGGGCTTGATCGGATCGCCGCCGCCGAAGAGGCGCGCGTGGTTGCGAAAGCTCGAGGCCGAAACCGCGCCCGCTTTTTCGAGAATCTCGCCCGCCCTGGCGATGCTCGCGCCGGGCGGGATGACGACCTCGGCATCGCGCGGCGCGCCGCCCGAACAGGCAGCGAGCAGCAAGGCCAGAATCGCCATTGTCAGCCAGCGGAACGGACGCACCGATTTCTCCCTATCCCGCCCTTGAAACGACGGCGGCGGAGAGGTGATAGAGCATGGCCGCGCCATGTAGGAAAGAGGGATTTGCAGCGCCACAACTCCCGTCGTCATTCCCGCTTTCGCGGGAATGGCGAATTGGGATGAAGCGCTCTAATCGGCCGCCTTGACGATCAGGCTGGCGTTGGTGCCGCCGAAACCGAAGCTGTTGTTGAGCGCGGCGCGGACCTTGCGCTTTTTCGCGACTTTCGGAACGAGGTCGGCGCCTTCGGTGCCTTCGTCGGGATTGTCGAGATTGAGCGTCGGCGGGACGATCTGGTCGCGGATCGCGAGGATGCAGAAGATCGTCTCGACCGCGCCCGCGCCGCCGAGCAGATGGCCGATCGCCGACTTGGTCGAACTCATCGAGACATTGCCCATCGCGTCGCCGAACAGGCGCTTCACCGCACCGAGCTCGATCGTGTCGGCCATCGTCGAGGTGCCGTGGGCGTTGATATAATCGATGTCGGCGGGGGTCATCCCCGCCTTCTTCAGCGCCGCCGCCATCGACCGGTAGGCGCCGTCCATTTCGGGATCGGGCGCGGTGACGTGATAGGCGTCGCCCGACAGGCCGTAGCCGACGACTTCGGCATAGATTTTCGCGCCGCGCGCCTTGGCATGTTCATACTCCTCGAGCACCACGACGCCCGCGCCCTCGCCCATCACGAAGCCGTCGCGGTCCTTGTCGTAAGGACGGCTCGCCTGCTCGGGGCGGTCATTATAGCTCATGTTGAGCGCGCGCGCCTGCGCGAAGCCGGCGATGCCGATCGGGCAGATCGTCGCCTCGGCGCCGCCCGCGAGCATGATGTCGGCATCGTCGTCGCGGATCATCCGCGCCGCGTCGCCGATCGAATGCGCGCCGGTCGAACAGGCGGTGACGACGGCGTGGTTCGGGCCCTTGAGGCCGTATTTGATGCTGACCTGGCCCGAAATCAGGTTGATCAGGCGGCCGTGGACGAAGTGCGGCGAAACGCGGCCCGGCCCCTTTTCGGCGAGCAGCAGGCTTTCGCTCTCGATTCCCGGCAGGCCGCCGATGCCCGAACCGATCGAGCAGCCGGCGCGCACCTTCTGCTCTTCGGTAAGCTCGGTCAGGCCGGCGTCCTCGAGCGCCTGGCCCGCGGCGTCGATGCCGAAGATGATGAACGGATCGACCTGGCGCTGCACCTTGTGGTCGACGCGCTTGCCGGGGTCGAAGCCATATTCATGATCGGGACCCTTGACCTCGCACGCGATCGTGCATTTCTGGTCGGAGGCGTCGAAATGGGTGATCGTCCCCGCGCCCGATTTGCCGGCGATCAGATTTTTCCAGGTGGTTTCCACATCGGCGCCCAGCGGCGTCACCAAACCCAGTCCCGTCACCACAACCCGGCGCATAGTCATTCCTTTCGTCGGCCCCTGCCCCCGCAGGGCGCCGCAATCATCTTATCCGGCGCGCAGCCAAGAAAAAAGCTCCCCGGTCACAGCGCACACGCCCTGGACCGGGAAGCCGGAAACATGCGGGCGGCTTGAGCGCCCATATCCGGCTATGCCGGACAGGCTCGCCTCAGCCCTTGTTCGCTTCGATATAGTCGATCGCGTCCTTGACGGTGGCGATCTTTTCCGCCGCGTCGTCGGGGATTTCGACACCGAATTCTTCCTCGAACGCCATCACCAGTTCAACGATGTCGAGGCTGTCGGCGCCCAGGTCGTCGATGAAGCTCGCCTCTTCGGTAACCTTGTCGGCTTCGACGCCCAGATGTTCGACGACGATCTTCTTAACCTTTTCGGCCGAATCGCTCATGCACAGTTCCTTTTTTCTGACTATGTCGTGAATGTTGGAATTTGCCCTAGTGCCCAGCGGCTGGGCTGGCAAGAGGGCTGGCATCGGTCGGCCGCGCAAGGCCCGGCTCGATCGGCGTTCGCCGCGCGCCCGCCCCGGATCCGTTCCCCCTTCCCGCCTGTCGATGCCCGCGGCAGAGATAGAGCAGCCGCCACCCGCCTTCAAGCCCGCGCGAACGAGGAGCCGCGCCGAGGCGTCAGGGCGCCGGCGGCAGGATGCCCGATTCGCGCACCGCTGCCGACGCCCGCTCGATCACGGCGGGCGTGATCATAAACTGCCCCAGCACCGCTTCGGGCGCCGCGTTCGCGGGCTGTTTCGTAAAGGCGAGCAGGCGCTGCCAGCCCGCGCGCGCTTCGGGCAGATGTCCCTGACGCGCCAGCACGATCGACCGGATGAGCAGAAATTGCGGCTCCAGCTTGCTGGGCGACGGGACGCGATCGAGAATCGCCATCGCCTCGTCCTGATCGCCCGCCTGCGACCGGACGAACGCCAGCGTCACCGCCGGCACGCCTGGATAGGAGGCATCGAGATCGAGCGACCGCTGCAACAACTGCTCTCCCTCCGCGCCATGGCCGCACGCCAGCTTGAACAGCCCCATGAACCCGGCCAGATCGGCGTCATATGGGTTGAGTCGCAACGCGCCGTCGCCCATCGCGAGTCCGCTCGCGCAATTGCGGCCATAGAAATTCGCACGCGCCATCGCGAACAGGCCCGCCGCCGTGCCGGCGCCATTCTCATAAGCGCGCAGCGCCAGCGACTTGGCCTCGGCGAACGCCTTCGCTCCCTCGGGCGTGTTGCGGCGCGCCTGCCAGTCGCCGAACCGAAGCAGCGATAGCGCATTCAGCGCGACCGGGTCGTTCGGCTTGCGGTCGAGCGTCGCACGCAGGCAGGCATCGATCTGCCGCACCCCTTGCGGATTGCGCATCTGCCGAATCCGGTTGAATTGCGCGAGGCAGGGATAGCCGGGAGCGAAATCGTCGGGGTTCTGCTGAACCTGATCGCGCACGATGATGCCGAAATCACCCGCGACCTGGGCGATCGCGGGATCGATCGGGGCGAATTCGGGCATTTCCGCCTTGGTCAAATGGAATTGCTGCGACCAGATGGTGCGCTGATCGCCGACGCGATTGAGCACCAGCGTGACGTCGGCGGGTCCATCGACCATGCGGACGATCGATGCGTCCAGCCGGTAATCGGCGCGCGCGGACGCCGCCGCGCCGGCGGGTCCGGCGCTTCGCAGGTCGACCAGGTCGAAGCGGCGCAGTCCGTCGCGAAGCCGGCTTTCGAGCGCGCGCGACAGCGCCCGCGATACCGGCGTGTCGCCCGATTGGGGGATCGAAATCTCGAGCAGCGGCACCGGCCGCGCGGCGGAATGCGTCAAACGCCCCCAATTGGTGGACGCCCACCACCCCGCCGCCAGCGCGAGCAGCACGAGCGGAACGATCCAAAGCCAACGAAATCCCGGCGAACGGCGCGCCGGCGCGGTGCGGTCCGCGGGGTGCGATGGCGGCATGGACTCGCCGGACTCGCCGACCGCCGCCCCCTCATCCTCCCCGGCCGCCGGCCGCGCCGGGGGCGAGGTGCGCCGCTGAACGACGATCTCATAGCTTCCCTGCGGCACGCGCAGGCGATGCACCCACGCGGTTTCGGCATAATAGCGATCGAGCAACGTCCGCAGCCGCCCCACCATGACGCGCGGATAGCTATCGACGGCGGGATCGAAATCGGCGTTGCGGCCCAACGCCTCGGTTGCGATGGCATAGGCTTTGGGTGCGCTGCGCCCGCCGCTCAGGCGATGCTCGACCAGGAACTGAAGCAACCGCGACAGAACCGGCGACCGCGTGAACAGCGGCGACGTGCGAAGCCGCTCATGCTCGGCCGCGATAATCCGGTCGTCATCATCGCGTCCCGGAAGCTGGTTCGTTGTCGTGCGGTCCATGCAACCCTCAAATGCCCTCTGCGTGGCGCGCGGTAGATACGCCATTCGACGGGGACGGCCACCGATTTCCCGATGATGTAACGGTAACAGGCGGCTCCAGCCTTATAACAAAATCACGGCGCTGCTCCAAATGGCCCGGAAATTGGGGGTCAATGGTTAAGAAAAGCCTAGCATTCGGCTACACGCCGCGACGTGACCCATTGTAACTGCCTTCCTGCCCCCGTGCATGAGATCGTTCAAGGGTCGCGGCACGCCCTTGGCGGTCGTGGTTCGGATCGGGCCTGGTGCCTGACCCGAGCAAATGGGGTCGCAAGACCGAAGGGTGCGAGCTGGTCCCTGGCGCCTTTCGACATGTGTTGAGACTCCATTGAACAGAGACTTCGCCGGGAGGGGGCAGCCCCACCTGCCGTCCTCCCGGCAAGTCCATCCCCCATCTCTCCCGATAAGCCTGTCCTTATCCCAAAGAAAAAGGGCGCCGATTCGCATCGGCGCCCTTCGGCTTTTCGTCGTCGACGAGAGCGCTCAGCTCTTGGTCGTCGCCGCGCCGTCCTTGCACGGACCGGTGTGCGTGCTCGTCATCTGGAGCACCATTTCCATGTCGCCCTGCCCGTTCGGCACCTTGCCCTTGGTCGTGATCGTCACGTCGGTCTTCTTCGCTTCCATCGTGCCGTTCATCGCCATGTCGACCGTCTGGCCGTTGGCGGTGCAGGTGCCCGCGACGTCGATCTTGCCGCCGCTGACGTCCTTTTTCGACCATTTGCACTCGCCGCCGTTGCCGGGACCCTTGGCGAGTTCGGAGGCGATATCCTCCTTGTCGACCTGCTCCTGCGTGAAGCACTGGTCCATGCCGCTGGCGCCTTCCATCATCTTCGCCATGCCGTCCTTCATTTCAGCCGGCATGCCCGGGACTTCGAATTTCACCAGCTTGACGTCGGTCTTCCAATTGCCGGCCTCGCGCTTGACGGTGCCGCCGGCATTATTCTCGCTCTTGCCGCAGCCCGAGACGGCCAGCGCGACCCCAAGGGTCGCGATCGTCAGAATTTTCTTCATGGATTTCATCCTCCTGTTGAGCAGATCGGAAACTCGGTCGCGACCATTTGGTTGCCCAGCATATTATTTGTGGTTGAGCCCCATCGATACCATATTGGCGGCAATGGCAATCCAGATTCGCACATCGCTCGACGAAATCGACACCGGCGCGGCCTATGTTCCGCATCGGCCCGCGCGCCCCGACAAGGTCGAAGGCGGCAAGAGATTTGAACTGGTTAGCGACTATCAGCCCGCCGGGGACCAGCCGGCGGCGATTCGCGAACTCGTCGATACCGCGCTCGCCGGCGAGCGCGATCAGGTGCTGCTCGGCGTCACCGGATCGGGCAAGACCTTCACCATGGCCAAGGTCATCGACGAGTTGCAGCGCCCGGCGCTGATCCTCGCCCCGAACAAGATCCTCGCGGCGCAGCTCTATGGCGAGTTCAAGAGCTTCTTCCCCAACAATGCGGTCGAATATTTCGTCAGCTATTACGACTATTACCAGCCCGAGGCCTATGTGCCGCGGTCGGACACCTACATCGAGAAGGAAAGCTCGGTGAACGAGGCGATCGACCGGATGCGCCATTCGGCGACACGCGCGCTGCTCGAACGCGACGACGTGATCATCGTCGCGTCGGTGTCGTGCCTCTATGGCATCGGCTCGGTCGAGACCTATTCGGCGATGATCTTCGACCTCAAGAAAGGCCAGGTCGCCGACAGCCGCGAAATCATCCGCAAGCTCGTCGCGCTCCAGTACAAGCGCAACGACCAGGCGTTCGCACGCGGCAATTTCCGCGTGCGCGGGGATTCGCTGGAGATTTTCCCGTCGCACTATGAGGATATGGCGTGGCGCGTCAGCTTCTTCGGCGACGAGATCGAGGAGATCACCGAGTTCGACCCGCTGACGGGCAAGAAGATCGCGAACCTGAATTATGTCCGCGTCTTCGCCAACTCGCACTATGTGACTCCCGGCCCGACGCTCAAGCAGGCGAGCGAGGCGATCCGCCACGAACTCGCCGAACGGCTGAAGGAACTCGAGGCGGAGGGGCGGCTGCTCGAGGCGCAGCGATTGGAACAGCGCACCAATTTCGACCTCGAAATGATCGCCGCGACCGGAAGCTGCGCGGGGATCGAGAATTACAGCCGCTTCCTGACCGGCCGCCTGCCCGGCGAGCCGCCGCCGACCCTGTTCGAATATCTGCCCGACAACGCGCTGCTCTTCGTCGACGAGAGCCATCAGACGATCCCGCAGATCGGCGCGATGTCGAAGGGCGATCATCGCCGCAAGATCACCCTCGCCGAATATGGCTTCCGCCTGCCGAGTTGCATCGACAACCGGCCGCTGCGCTTCACCGAATGGGACATGATGCGGCCGCAGACGGTCAGCGTCTCGGCGACCCCGGGGACGTGGGAGATGGACCGAACGCAAGGCGTCTTCGCCGAGCAGGTGATCCGCCCCACCGGCCTCATCGACCCGCCGGTCGAGATTAAGCCGGTCGAGGAGCAGGTCGACGACCTGATCCAGGAGGCGAAGAAGACCGCGGCTGCCGGATACCGCACGCTGGTGACGACGCTGACCAAGCGGATGGCCGAGGATTTGACCGAATTTCTCCACGAGGCGGGGCTGAAAGTCCGCTACATGCACAGCGACGTCGAGACGCTGGAGCGCATCGAAATCATCCGCGACCTGCGCCTCGGCGTGTTCGACGTGCTCGTCGGCATCAACCTGCTCCGCGAGGGCCTCGACATTCCCGAATGCGGGCTCGTCGCGATCCTCGACGCCGACAAGGAGGGCTTCCTGCGCAGCGAAACCTCGCTGGTGCAGACGATCGGCCGCGCCGCGCGCAACGTCGACGGGCGCGTGATCCTCTACGCCGACCGCATCACCGGCAGCATGGAACGCGCGATGCGCGAGACCGACCGCCGCCGCGAAAAGCAGAAGGAATATAACGACGCGCACGGCATCACCCCGACGACGATCAAGCGCAACATCGGCGACATCATCGCGCATGTCGCGTCGAAGGATCAGGTGACGATCGACCTCGGCGACGACAAGCCCGACCATATGGTCGGCCACAATCTGCGTGCCTATATCGCCGACCTCGAAAAGAAGATGCGCGACGCCGCTGCGGACCTGGAATTCGAGGAAGCCGGCCGCCTGCGCGACGAAATCCGGCGGCTGGAAGCCGACGAGCTCGGCCTGCCGGCGGACGAGCAGGTGGCGCCGCGCGTGGGACGCAGCAACGAGGGCAAGCCGGGAACGCGCAAGGGCCGCTTCGGGAAGCAGAGCAAGACGAAGTGGGGGCGTTGACTATTTTATCTATTTGAGACACTATGCCAGAAATTAGGGAGTCTGGCATGCAGATCAACGTCGATTTTGAGGTTTGGCAAGCGCTCACGGCTCGCCTTCTTAGCGAGCATGACAATTACAACGAAGCGATTCGCCGCCTGCTAAATCTGCCTGCCACGGAAGTGAGCCCGGGTTTCGGGGAAGTGGATATGCCGGGGTTGCCTGATACTCTGCCGTTGCCAGGCGGCAGCTCGGTGAGTGGCGCTTGGTTCTCAGGCGTATTCTTCCCTGATGGAACCGTCTTTCGCGCTACATACAAAGGTCGAACCTATCGTGCACATGTTCAAGGATCTCAATGGATCGACGAATATGGGAACGTAAGAACCAGCCCATCCGATGCCGCAAGCGCAATCTCCAAGACAAACGTCAATGGGTGGCGGTTTTGGTATGTTCGGCGTCCTTTCGAAGAGGATTGGGCACGAATGGACGCGCTCAAATCATGACGCGACATCTTGACAATTCCAGGAATGTCCTGCATAAAGGACAGGCATACCAGCTGGCTGAAACGAATGAATTCGCTCGTTGGCTTGGTTCGTTGCGGGACATTCGGGCGGTCGCGAAGATCGCCGATCGTTTGAAACGCGCGTCGAACGGAAATTTTGGGGACCATAAGTCCGTCAAGGGCGGCGTCTTCGAAATGCGGATCGATTACGGACCGGGCTATCGGGTCTATTTCTTCCAGCGGGGCAAGGAGCTTGTCATTCTGCTATGCGGCGGCGACAAGCGCAGTCAGAATGACGATGTCGCCCGCGCCAAGCGGTTGAAGGAAGAAATTGAAGGCCGTGACGGAGCTACGACCGTTTGACGCAGCAAGCTACCTCGCGACCGAGGAGCATGTCCTCTATTACCTCGAAGCGGCGATGGAAGGGAATGATCCGAAACACATCGCTAGTGCTCTGGGTGACGTCGCCCGCTCGAAAGGCATGAGCGAGATCGCGCGCAAGACGGGGCTTGGCCGGCAAGCTCTTTACAATGCGCTGTCGGAGAATGGTAATCCAACACTGGAAACATTGATGGCCGTTCTCGACGCCCTCGGCCTCGAATTGTCGGTGCAGCCCAAGAAGGCCGCCTGATCCCTTCGACGAAACCCCAGCTGCAACCGACAAGCAGCCTTGCCCCCTTCCCGTACGCTGCATAGGGTCGCCGCGTAAACGGGGAGAAAATCATGAAAACGGGTCTGTCGATCATCGCGCTGGCGTTCGCCGCCGCTGCGCCTTCCATGCTTCATGCGCAGGATGCGCCGGCCGATAAGGCAGCCGACAAGGCGAAGGCCGAAAAGCCCGCCGACTATGTGCCGCAGGTTCACACCACCAAGCTGTCGGGCACCTTCGGCGGGCAGCGGATCAATTACGCCGCGACGATCGGCGAGACGATCCTCAAGAATCAGGATGGCGTCGCCGAAGCCGCGATCGTCACCACCGCCTATATCAAGGAGCCGCGCGATCCGAACCGGCCGGTGACCTTTCTGTTCAACGGCGGCCCCGGATCGGGCACGGTGTGGCTGATGATGGGTGCCTTTGGCCCCAAGCGCGTCGCGATCCCCGGCAACGGCACCGACGACGGTGCCCCGCCCTATCCGATCGTCGACAATCCCGACGCGCTGCTCGACGTCACCGACATCGTCTTCATCGATCCGCCGGGCACCGGCTTTTCGCACCTGATCGGCAAGGCCGATCCCAAAAATTATTACGGCATCACGCAGGATGCGAAGGCGGTCGCCGAGGTGATCCGGCGCTGGCTGAACGAGAATGGCCGCTGGAACAGCCCCAAGTTTCTGGGCGGCGAGAGCTATGGCACGACGCGCTCGGCGGCAGTCGCCAACCAGTTGATGAACGAGACCTTCAACGATGTCGGCCTCAATGGGATCATCCTGATTTCGACCGTGCTCGACTTCGCCGCCGGCTCCGACGCGCCGGGGAACGAACTCGGCTATATCACCAATCTCCCCTCGATGGCGACGACCGCGCTCTATCACGGCAAAGCCAGCGCGCCGTCGGCCGAGGCGTTTGCCGAGGAGGCGCGGCAATGGGCGATCGGTCCCTATGCCGCCGCGCTGCTGAAAGGGCAGAAATTGCAGGGCGAGGAACGCGCCAGGATCCGCCGCGAACTGGCGCGCTTCACCGGCCTGTCCGAGGATTTCCTCGAGCGCGCCGACCTGCGCGTGACGCCCGGCCGCTTCTACAAGGAGCTGTTGCGCGACCGCGGCCTGACCATCGGGCGGCTCGACAGCCGCTATACCGGCAAGGATTACGACAATGCGGGCGAGGAGCCCGACAACGACCCCAGCTTCTATGGCATCGACGCGGGCTATACCGCCGCGATCAACAGCTGGGCGCGCGATACGCTGGGGTTCAAGACGGATCGCGAATATCAGTCGATCGGCAATGTCGGCCCGTGGGACTGGCGGATCGGCGGACGCGACAGCAACGCCTATCTGAACGTCGCGCCCTATATCGGGCAGGCGCTGCGCGAAAATTCGGGTCTGCGCGTCTTCGTCGGCCAGGGCTATTATGATTTCGCGACGCCCTTTTTCGCCGCCGAATATGCGCTGTCGCGTACCGGCATTCCGCAGGATCGGATCGAATATAAATATTATGACGCGGGCCACATGATGTACATCCGCGACGAGGACCGGCACAAATTGGCCGAGGATGTCCGGGCTTTCATTCGGGCTCGGTAGGCCGCGGGGGC
>NZ_JAOZVW010000140.1:0-6217 GCF_025869345.1 Sphingopyxis sp. | reverse complement strand
CGCGGGGGCGACGGCTTATGGAATCTACCGCAGCACCCCGGCCGCCGCCTGCCGCCGCGCATAGACGAACAGCGCGATCAGCACGACCCAGATGATCGCGGTAAAGATCATCGGAAACGTGCCGAACAGGCGCTGCAAGTCGCCATAGTGCAGACCGAACTGATAGAGGCAGCTCACCGCCAGCCCGGCAAGCGAGATCGCGAAAGCGGTCACCGCATGGCGGCTGCGGATCAGCAGCAGCAGCGAGCCGAGGACCGACGCCCAGACCCCGAACGCCCAGCCGATATTCGCCCAGACCGGAAAGCCATAGAAATAGGCCTGCTGGTCGGCGGTGAAGGATGCCATATAGTCGGCGTTCTGCAGTTTGGTCATCGTATAGTCGAACGCCCCGATCGCGTTCCACAGCAGCGACACGACACCGACGGCCCAGATATGCCACGGCGTTTTGACAGCTTCCGTCATCTTCACCTCCCCCTCCAGAAAGACCGGCGGAAACTATCATGCTTTGCTTGGCAAAGCACCGGCAAAGCGCGATAGGCTCGCCTATGTGCGTCGTCGCCCTTGCCCACCGCGTCCATCCCGACTGGCCGCTGATCCTGATCGGGAACCGCGACGAGTTTCACGAGCGCCCCGCCGCGCCGCTCGCCGAATGGGACGACGGCAGCGGCATCGTCGCGGGGCGCGATCTTCAGGCGGGCGGAACGTGGCTGGGCGTGCATCGGCCGAGCGGGCGCGTCGTGGTGGTCACCAACGTGCGCGGCGCGATGCCCGATCCGGCAAAGGACTCGCGCGGGGCGCTCGTCGTCGACCTGCTGCGCGGCACCGGGCGCTTTGCCGATCCGGCCGCCACCGATCTCGATCGGTTCAATGCCTTCAATCTGTTCGCGGCCGATGGCACGGTGCGGCGGCTGACCAACCGGCCGCAGCCGTCGATCCTGTCGCTGGACGCCGGTGTCCATGCGCTCGCCAACGAGCCGGTCGACCGGCCCTGTCCCCGCGCCGAACGGCTACGCGCGGCGCTGGCCGCGGTGGCCGATGCCGGCGCCGATCCCGAAGGCCTGCTCGACACGTTGACCGCCGAGGGCGACCCGGCGCTGTTCCTGCTCGGCGAGGTCTATGGCACGCGCGCCTCGACTCTCGTCGCGGTGTCGGCGGCGGGCGATGTCCATATGGTCGAGCGCCGCTATGCCAGCGGCGGTCGTCTTGCGGGGACGACGGTGCTGGATTTCAGGATCGGATGAGAAAAAATTGAAGCCCCTCCTCTTCAGAGGAGGGGGGCATCGGGCCGGTCGCGCCCCAGGCACGACCTGAACAGTCCGGGGGACTGTTCACTCGACGCCGGTGGTGGACGCCGGTGCAGGGCACCACCCCGCTGCGACCAGGGCGCAAGCGCCCAAGTCTCGCTGCCCCTCCTCTGAAGAGGAGGGGATTGGTAACTCACTTCGGCGCGAGCACCATCAGCATCTGGCGGCCCTCGGTGCGCGGATGCGCCTCGACCTTCGCGATCTCGGCGGTCATTTCGGCGACGCGCTGAAGCACGTTCAGCCCGAGTTGGGTGTGGCTCATCTCGCGACCGCGGAAACGCATGGTCATCTTGACCTTGTCGCCTTCGCCCAGAAAATCGAAGACCTTCTTCATCTTCACATCGAAATCATGATCGTCGATATTCGGACGCATCTTGATCTCTTTGATTTCCTGCGTCTTCTGGCTCTTGCGCGCCAGGTTCGCCTTTTTCTGGGCCTCGTATTTGAACTTGCCCACGTCCAGGAACTTGCACACCGGCGGATCGGCGTTCGGCGACACCTCGACCAGATCGAGCCCAACCTCGGCCGCCTGCTCGATCGCTTCGGCCGTCAGCATCACGCCCAGATTCTCGCCTTCCTCATCGATCACGCGGACCTTGGGCGAAGCGATGAATTCATTGTATCGCGGACCGTTTTTGGGCGGCGGCACCATCGAGCGGCGGGTCATCGGGGGTGGTATAGCTGTATCTCCTGATCGTTGAATGCGGGCGCGCGGAATCGGCACGGTCCGCGCGCGCTCCGCTCATATAGTGACCGCGGGCGCGCCGTAAAGGCTGCCCGTGGCATAAAGATGACGCTTTTCGTCCGACTGTGGCGGTCAAGCCACGCCGCGGCGCCTCACCACTTCACCGGCGCCGGGTCGATGACGCGGAAGCCGCCTGCCCCGACCTCGCTCACTTCGAGCGCGCGCTCCGCGATGCCGCGATTGTTGAAACGGAAGATGCCGTCGATGCCGCCGAACCCGTCGGCGGCGAGCAGGCGCGAAGTCGGGAAATTCGTCCCCGGCTTCCAGTCGCGCGCGATGCGCACCGTGAGCAGCACCGAATCATAGCCGAGGCTGGCGAGGCGGTAGGGCGCCTTGCCGTAGCGCGTGCGATATTTGGCGGCGAGCTGGCCATAGAGGCCGTCGGACACGCTGGCGAACCACGCCCCGCGCATCGCGGCATTGCCGCCGAGCGCGGCGTCGGTGTTCCAAAGCTCGGTGCCGAGGATCTGCTTGCTGCCGCCGCTCTTCACCACCGGGACCGCGCGGATCGCGTTGCCGCCCGAATCGGCGATCAGCACCGCGTCGATCGCGCCCGCATTGGCGAGCCGCCGCGCCGCGCCGGTCAGCGCGGTCGCGCTGCGGTCATAGCTTTCGATCGACACCAGCGTGCCGCCCGCCGCGGCCACCGCGGCGCGGAAAGCGGCGGTCGAGCGCTCGCCATAGACGCTCTTGGGGACGAGCGCGCCAAAACGCTGATGCCCCTTGCTCCGCGCATAGGCGACGACGCGCTCGACCGACTGGCCGGGGACGAAGCCCATGATGAAGACGCCGTTGCCCGCGACGCTGCTGTCGTTCGAGAAGCTGAGCACCGGCACCTTCGCCGCGCGCGCGATCGGCGCGACCGCGGCGACATCCTCGCTGAGCAAGGGGCCGAGGATCAGCTTGTTGCCGTCGGCGACCGCCTGCCGCGCTGCCGCCGCGGCGCCGAGCGCGGTGTCATAGGTGGTGATGCGGACCTTTTCGGTGCGCGAATCGAGCAAGGCCATCGTCGTCGCATTGGCGATCGCGGTGCCGACGTCGGCGTTGGTGCCGCTTTCAGGCACGAGCAGCGCGACGCGGTGGCGGTCGGTATCGGTCGGCAGCCCGGGGCCGACATTGTCGCCGGTGGGCGGCGGCGGCGGAGTCGCGGGGCCGCTGCTTTTCGGCACCACCTGACACGCGGCAAGGAAGCCGGCCATCGCCATGACGCCCAGCCCGCGCAGCAATTGCCGGCGCGATGATGCAATATCTTGGCGCTCGGCGACGGTTTCTGCCATTTTCGGCTCCATGCCGGATTCGACCATCTCAAAATCTCCCTTGCCCGGTCTCTATATCGTTGCGACGCCCATCGGCAACCTCGGCGACATCAGCGCGCGCGCGGCGGCGACGCTTGCCTCCGCCGACGTGATCGCCGCCGAAGACACGCGCGTGACCGCGAAGCTGCTGTCGCATCTGGGTTTGCGTGTGCCGATGACCCCCTATCATGATCATAGCGACGAACGCGCCCGCGCCGCCTTGGTTGCGCGGATGGAGAGCGAAGTCGTTATTCTGGTCTCCGACGCGGGAACGCCGCTGATTTCGGACCCCGGCTACAAGCTCGTCCGCGACGCGCGCGCGGCGGGGCGGCACGTCACCACCATGCCCGGCCCCTGCGCCGCGATCGCCGCGATCACTTTATCGGGGCTGCCGAGCGACCGCTTCCTGTTCGCGGGCTTCCTGCCGAACAAGGCGAAGGCGCGCGCCGATACGATCGCGGAGTTCGCCGCGCTGCGCTCGACTTTGATCTTCTACGAAAGCGGGCCGCGGCTCGCGGCGGCGCTCGACGCGCTCGCCGAAGGACTCGGCAACCGCGAGGCGGCGGTCGCGCGCGAGATCAGCAAACTCTATGAGGAATGCGTAACCGGGACGCTGCGCGAGCTTGCCGCCCGCTATGCCGATGCGCCGCCCAAGGGCGAGATCGTGATCGTCGTCGGCCCGCCGGGCGAAGCGGCCGCCGAAACCGCCGACGACGCCACCCTCGACGCCGCATTGCGCGCCGCGATGGCCGACAAGCCGGTCGCGCAGGCGGCGAAGGTGGTCGCGAAACGCTATGGCCTCGACCGGCACGACGTCTATGCGCGGGCGCTCGCGCTCAAGGACCGGGCTTGAACCGCGCCGCCGCCGAAGCACGCGGGCGCAGGGCGGAAAGGCGCGCGGCGTGGTGGCTGCGGCTCCACGGCTGGCGGATCGTCGGCGAGCGGCTTCGCGTGAGCGCGGGCGAAGTCGACCTCGTCGCGCGGCGCGGGCGCACCCTCGCCTTCATCGAAGTGAAATGGCGCGAACGGGCCGAAGACCTTGATCTGGCGATCGACGAACGGCGGTTGCGGCGCGTCGCCGCGGCGGCGGCGATGCTTGCCCCGCGCCTCGCGCGGCCCGCCGACGATATCCGCATCGACGTGATGCTCCTTGCGCCGAAGCGATTGCCTCGCCATCTGGTCCACGTCTGGCAGCCTTAGGGTGCCGCAGCGACGCTCTTTGAGGAGAACAAAATGACTCTGCGCGCAGCCGTGCAAATGGACCCGATGGATACGGTCAACATCAATGGCGACAGCAGTTTTCACCTGATGCTGAAGGCGCTCGAGCGCGGCTATCCGCTTTATCATTACGACGTGCGCGGGCTGACGTGGGAGGCGGGGCGGCTGACCACCAAGGCGCACCGCGTCGTCGAGGCGAAGCGCGAGGCGGGCGATCATTATAAATTCGGCGAGCAGGTCACGCTCGACCTCGGCCGCGACGTCGACGTCGTGCTGATGCGGCAGGACCCGCCCTTCGACCTCGGCTATCTGACCGGCACCTGGCTGCTCGAACGCATCCGGGGAGAAACGCTGGTCGTCAACGATCCGGTGTCGGTGCGCAACGCCCCCGAGAAGGTGTTCGTGCTCGATTTCCCCGAGTTCATGCCGCCGACGATGGTGACGCGCGACCTCGACGCCGTGAAGGATTTTCAGGCGCGCCATGGCGCCGTGGTGATCAAGCCGCTGCACGGCAACGGCGGCAAGGCGGTGTTCCGCATCGACGAGGACGGCGCCAACCTCGGCGCGCTCGTCGAACTGTTCGGGCAGGTCTGGCCCGAACCTTTCATGGTCCAGCAGTTCCTGCCCAGCGTCAGCCAAGGCGACAAGCGCATCGTGCTGATCGACGGCGCGTTCGCGGGCGCGATCAACCGCAAGCCCGGCGAGGGCGAGTTCCGATCGAACCTCGCGGTCGGCGGCTATGCCGAAGCGGCGGCGCTGACCCCACGCGAGCAGGAGATTTGCGACGTTCTCGGCCCCGCCCTGCGCGAACGCGGGCTGCTGTTCGTCGGCATCGACGTGATCGGCGGCGAATGGCTGACCGAAATCAACGTCACCTCCCCCACCGGGATCGTCGCGATCGACCGCTTCGACAATGTCGACACCGCCGCGATGATCTGGGACGCGATCGAACGGCGGATCGGCTGACGCAGCCCCTGCGTTGACCCCGCATGACCACCCTCATTCTCGACCTGATCCAGAGCTGGGGCTATCTCGGCATCTTCGTGCTGATGGTCCTCGAGAATGTCTTTCCGCCGATCCCGTCCGAAATCATCATGGGCCTCGGCGGCATCGCGGTCGCGCAGGGGCGGTTCGACCTCGGGACGCTGATCGCGGTCGCGGTCGCCGGGACGACGGCGGGGAACTGGGTCTGGTACGCGATCGGGCGCTGGATCGGCTATGAGCGGCTGAGGCCCTTCGTCGACCGGCACGGGCGCTGGCTGACGCTCGACTGGGCGGAGGTCGAGCGGCTGCACGGCTTTTTCCTGAAATATGGCCCCGCGATCGTCTTCGTCGCGCGCTTCATGCCAGTGGCGCGGACGATGGTGTCGCTGCCCGCGGGCATGGTGCGGATGAACCAGGCGAAATTCCTGCTCTGGACCGCGGCGGGCTCGACGATCTGGATCAGCGCGCTCGCGGGCGCGGGCCACTGGTTCGGCAGCCGCTTCGCCAATCTCGACGCCTTCGTCGGGCCGGTGGCGCTGATCGCGATCGGATCGCTGGTGCTGATCTATCTGTGGCGGGTATTCACCTGGAAGCCGCGCCGGGACGACTGACCCCCCGTCATTGCGAGCGAAGCGAAGCAATCCAGAGCGGTTTACGCGGGCTCTGGATTG
>NZ_JAOZVW010000139.1 GCF_025869345.1 Sphingopyxis sp. | reverse complement strand
GGTACTCGCGGGCCCCCGGACCAAGTCCGGGGTGCCGAGGGAAAGCACGCGGATGTCTATTCGCTTCGGACTGACTCCACCGTTTTGAACCGCGCCCAGATCGGCAGGTGATCCGAGGCGCGGGCGGCGAGGGGGCTGCGGTGGACGCCGGCGTCGACGGGTTCGAGGTCGGGCGAAGCGAAGATGCGGTCGAGCTTGGCGACCGGCCGGCGGCTGTGAAAGCTGTGGCCGGTATCGACGAGGCGGTGATGCTCGCCGAAATCGGTGAGGCAGCCGCCCGCCGCGCGCCATTCGTTGCAATCGCCCATCAGGATCGTCGGCAGTTCCTCGCCCCCCGCGACATGGTGGAGGATCGCGCGCGCCTGCTGGCGGCGGCGCAGGCCCGAAATGTCGAGGTGCATGCCGACGACGCGCAGCCGGTCGCCGCCGATGCGCAAGGTCGCGGCGACCGCGCCGCGCGGTTCGAGCGTCGGCAGGTGGAGCGCGTGGCTTTCCTCGACCGCGATCCCCTTGCGGACGAGCAGCGCATTGCCGTGCCAGCCGATCGCATAGGGGCGGCCATCGAGCAGATCGACCGGCACATAGTCGCTATGCTCCTCGAACATGTGCGGCGGGATCGCGCTGGCGCGGGTGCCGAAGCGGCGGTCGGCCTCCTGCAGCGCGACGACATCGGCGTCGAGTTCGCGCAGCACCGACAGCACCCGGCCCGGATCGCGGCGCCGGTCGAGCCCGATGCCCTTGCGCATATTATAGCTGGCGACCTTGATCATGGGCGGGATGGGCCGTTGTCTTTCATTGCTCATTATATGACGAATGAAGAGCGATCGGGTTGCCCGCCGCACCACCGTCATTGCGAGCGGAGCGAAGCAATCCAGAGCGGTTTACGCAACCCTGGATTGCTTCGTCGCTACGCTCCTCGCAATGACGAGCCAGATTTCAGCCGACGCCGAACTCTTGCATCAGCGCGCGGGCTTCCACCAGATCTTCATCGAGCACCATCACGCGCACCGGGATGAGCAGCCCGACGCTGTCGGCGATGTTCATGCCCGCGTCGAAGCAGACGGCGTGGACGCCGGCGCTTTCGAGGCGGCCGCGCAGCAGTTCGGCCTCGACGCCGTTCGGCAGGCGGATCAGTTCGACGAGCGCCATCAGGCGTCGCCCGCGATATAGCGGTCGGTGGGGCGCGTCGGCAGGCCGTCGATGCTTTGCGTGCGGCCCTGGAACTTTTCGACCCATTCCGCGGGGTCGGCCTGGCGGTGATATTTGCGCAGCGCCTCGCGTTCGTGACTCAATTCCATCATCGGCACGCCCCAGCCGCAGCTCGTCTGGACGCTTGTCACCTCGATCACGAAGATCTGGCGCGTGCCGGGGAGCAGGGTGAAATGCGCGGCGAGCGCGTCCCAGCCGGCGTCCTGCGGCAGCACCGCGCGGCCGCGGCCATAGATGCGCAATATCCAGGCGGTGCGATCGAACGCGCAGAACATCAGCGTGATGCGCCCATCGGCTGCGAGATGCGCGTGCGTCTCGTTCCCCGAGCCGCCGAGATCGAGCCACGCGACCCGGCTTTCCGATAATATGCGGAAACAGTCATAGCCCTTGGGCGACAGGTTGATGCGGCCCTCCGCCGCCGCGGTGGCGGTGAAGAAGAGCGGTTGCCGTTCGATGAAGGCGATATGCCTGTCGGTCAGCGTGTCGGTGAATTCGGCCATATATCCCGTCCGCGTGGCAAAGACCCAGACCCTATCACCAATGGCCGCCCTCTTCTATCGCCGCCTCCTCGCCGGGCCGGTTGGCGCGGCCGAGCGCCATGTTGCGGTGCGGGAAGCGGCCGAAGCGGTCGATCATGTCGAAATGCTTCTTCGCATATTCGTGGAAGACCGGATCGGCGAGCTGGTTCATCAGCCGCAGCGATTCGCGCTGGTCGGCGATCTCCTCGCTGTGCTCGAAGGGCAGATAGGCGAATTGGCGCCGTTCGTCGGGCCAGCTCTGGTCCCAGCCCTTTGCGACGATGCCGCGCGCGACCGCGCGGGCGAGGTCGTCGGTCGCGAAAGCCCCGGCCTGGCGGCGGTGGATGTTGCGCGGCACCTGGTCGAACAGGATCACCGCGGCGAGTGCGGTGTCGGGGTCGGTCAGAAAAGCCTCGGCCGGCCGGGCGCGCAGCACCTCGCGCCAGTCGCCCGCCAGCGCGCGCACCTCCGCGTCGAAGTCGGGCCCGCCGCCATACCAGTCGGCCATGCCATGGCCGTCGAACCAGAAGGCGAGGAGCCGTGCGGCCCAGTCGGGGGGCGGCGCGGCCCGCGGGGTCTCGTCGTCCTGCACGCCGGTTATTGCGCCGCCGCCTTGACCTTCCGATAGGGCACGAACTCGCCGAGCGAGACGAAGCCGCTATACATATGGCTCGTGCGGTCGCGCAGTTCGACGGTGTCGATGCTGCACAGTCGCGACGACGTCGTCTTGGTGACGAGAATATCGTCGTCGCCAAGCTGATCGGCGCCGCCGCGCGGGCGGTTGACCCACAAAGTATTGCCGACACGATAGACGATCGCGGTCTTGTCGATCACCTGGCTGCTGTTGGTCGCGGCCAGATTGATGCAATCCTGCGGCGTGCCGGCGACTCGGCCTTCGAGCAGCTTTTCGAGCTGCTGTTCGGGCGTGCGCGTGTCCTTGGCAAAGGCGGCGGGCGCGGCGAGCGTCGCGGCGGCGGCGAGGATGGCGGGGATCAGCGTACGCATGATATGACTCCTGTCTTCAACATACCCTACCCGTCGGGCACCCTACGCCGCCGCGCGTTAACCGGGGATGACTCACCGCGCCCCCGGCACGCTTCGCCGGATCGGAAGGGCCGGGATCAGCAGGTCGGCAGCGGAATGCCGAGCGGTCCCTTGCACTTCTTCTTTTTCGCGGGCTCGGGGGTGCTCGCACCGCCGCTCGAACCGCTCATGCCGCCGAAATCGGCGCCGACGAGCAGCATCGTGTGCGAGCGGAAGCGCACCTTCGCGGTCCAGTCGATGTTCCACACCGCATTGCCCGCGGGCTTGGGCGGGTAGGAGAAGTTGGCCTCGGGCCCGAAAGCATTGAGGTTGCCGACCATCATCTCGCCCGACGCCTTCTTGACCTCGGCGGGAATCTGGCAGCTCGTCTGCGACGGCGGCATGACGATCTTCTTCGTGATCAGGTTGGCGACCACGGACGGGGGCAACCAGTCCCACAGGCCGCCGCCGAACTCTTTCGTCGCGCTGCTCGTCCACCAGACGACGTCGCCGCCGCCTGCGCCGCGATCCATCCCGCCGAAGGCCCAGGCGGCATAGCCGGTCGCGGGCTGAAGCGGGCTCCAGCGGATCATCACCGACCCGTCGGGCTGGATCGCGGTCGAGGCCTGGAGCCCCGGCATATAATCCTGTGCGAGGGTGAAGTTGATCTCCGGCCCGAAATTGCTCGTCACCTTGTGCGCGCCGAGCAGCGACGATCCCGACGAGGGCTGCTTGCCGCCCTTGCCGTTGGGCCAATGGGCATAGGAGCGGCTGTTCGCCGCCGACACTTCGCGGATCACCGGCACCGCGCTCGACATCAGGCCCGGCGGCATTTGGCCCGCGGCGACCTTCGCGAAATCGATGACGACGGGCTGACCCGGCCCCGCCTTCGCGCCGCAGCCCCAATAGAGGAGCAGGCGGCCCTTCGGCCGCTCGAACGTCTGCGGCACCTCTTCCTTGCCGCGTTCGGGCGCGATCAGCGGCAGCGATTTGCCGACCTTTGCCTGCGGCAGGAAGAAATGGTCGCCCTTCGGCGGCGGCGCGCTGGCGTCTTGATTCGAGCCGAGGCGGAGGTCAAGCAGATAGGCGACCTTGGTCGACGGATCGCCGCCGAACATCATCCCCATAGCGCCGCCGATGCCGCCGCGTCCGCCCGCCATCGCGGCGAAGCCCGACATCGTCGCAACGTCCATTTCATAGCGTTCCTTGGGACCGCTGGTCTTTTGCGCCGATCCCGGAACGGCGGCAAGCATCGCCGCGATCGCGGCGACGGAGATGAAACGCAGACTCGAACGCATGAAATCCTCCCTGTTCCGGGAGGCGAACCCTCCCGCGGATAACGATGCGGCCCAAGATTGATTATGTTTGAAAGGGGTATAGGCGCGGGAAGGGCGTCCGCCAAGTGAGCGGAGTCACACGGGTGTGCCAATCCCGCAAATGCGAAAGGCTCCGCCTCGCGGCGGAGCCTTCACGACGGCTTCACGGGCTTGTTATCGCCGATGTGAAGCCCGCTGCCTGCATGAAGAAGGCAGTCTCCTAGCCCGATACCGAAGCAGAGCGGGAACGAGCGTGGGCATATAACCCGAAAGATGAAATGTCGATGATCGATCGCATGTCGTCATTGCGAGCGAAGCGAAGCAATCCAGGGCGGTTTACGCCACTCTGGATTG
>NZ_JAOZVW010000138.1 GCF_025869345.1 Sphingopyxis sp. | reverse complement strand
CCCCGGATCAAGTCCGGGGTGACGAAGAGGCAATCGAGGCTTGCGAGGTGCGGAGATGGCCCGCTAGGACGGCATCATGTCAGGCTCATCCACCTCCGCCCGCCTTGCCGGGATCGCCGCCCTGCTTCTCGCAACCTCCGCCAGCGCCGCGCCGAACGCGGTCGAGCTGGCGCAAACCGGCGACGATCCGGCCTGGTCGATTACCGAGGACCTGACCACCGAAATCGGCCCGCGCCCTGCAGGGAGCGATCGCGAAGCCGCGGCGCGGCGCTGGGCCGTCGACCGGCTGAAAGCAATGGGCTTCGCCAATGTCCGCGAGGAGGCCTATCAAATGCCGGTATGGCAGCGAGGCGAAGAGGAGGCCTGGCTCACCGCACCCTTCCTGCCGCAGAAGCTGACCGTCGTCGGGCTCGGCAACAGCGGTGCGACCGGGCCGAAGGGACTCGAGGCGGAGGTCGCCTATTTCGACGGCTATGACGCCCTCGTCGCCGCGCCCGACGGTGCGGTGAAGGGCAAGATCGTCTTCGTCGACAACCAGATGAAGGCGGCGCAGGACGGCAGCGGTTACGGCTATTTCGGGCGCGGGCGCTTCATGGGGCCGAGCGTGGCGGCGAAGAAGGGCGCGCTCGCCATCGTCATCCGCTCGATCGGCACCGACAGCCATCGCATCGCGCACGCGGGCGTCACCAATTTCGACGATGGTGTGACCCCGATCCCTGCCGCCGCCATTTCCGGCCCCGACGCCGACCAGTTCGTCCGTCAATGGCAGCGCCGCCCGGGCGCGCTGCGCCTGAAGCTGCTGCTGACGCCGCGCCGACTGGAGCAGCAGACATCGGGCAATGTCATCGCCGAGGTGCCGGGAAGCGACCCCGCCGCGAGTCCCGTGATCGCCGCCTGCCATCTCGATAGCTGGGATCAGGGCACGGGCGCGATCGACGATGCCGCCGGGTGCGGGATCATCACCGCCGCGGCCAGGCATGTCATGGCCGCGGGCCAGCCACGCCGCACGATCCGTATCCTCTGGGCAGGCGCCGAGGAAGTCGGCGGGTTCGGGGGCAAGGCCTATTTCGATGCCCACGGCAAGGAACGCCACGCCGCCGCGCTCGAATCCGATTTCGGCGCCGACCGCGTCTGGCGCGTCGATTTCAAGCTGCCCGACAGCGCGAAGCCGCTGACCGAGCGGATCGCGGCGGCGCTCGCGCCGCTCGGCATCACGCCCGGCAGGACTCCCGCCAGCGGCGGCACCGACATCGGCGCGCTTACCGCCGCCGGCACGCCGATCGTCGACCTGCAACAGGACGGCACCCGCTATTTCGACATCCACCACACACCCGACGACACGCTCGACAAGGTCGATCCGGCGCAATTGCGACAAAATGTTGTCGCCTGGACCGCGACTTTGGCGATTCTCGCGAACAGCAGCGATTCCGAGCTTCCCTGATTGTTTCGGGGAAATGACAGTTTTCCGCGCGCACGGGACATCTCAATTATTTTTGTTGACGATTCACGCGGAAAGGCTAAATCCCGCCGCTCGCGGGACGGGAAAGTTTCCCCAGCGCGGAAAGGCATTTTAGGGAGCCCACACATCATGAAGAAGTTTGCTGCTATCGCCGTTGCCGCCAGCATGTTCGCCCTCGCCGCTTGCGGTGAGAAGGCTGCTGACGAAGCTGCCACCACCGAAGCTCCGGCTGCGGACGCGGTTGCTGAAGAAGGCGCCGACGCCGCTGCTGCTGGCGCCGATGCCGCCGCCGCTGGTGCCGACGCTGCCGCTGCTGGCGCCGACGCTGCTGCCGCTCCGGCCGCTGCCGACGCCGCTGCTGCGCCGGCTGCTGCCGCTGCTCCGGCCGCTGACGCCAAGGCTGCTGCTCCGGCTGAAGAAAAGAAGTAAGTCGCAGCCCTTCGGGGCAATGACTGAAACGAACAAGGGCGGTCTTCCTTCGGGAAGGCCGCCTTTTTCGTTGCCCAAAGCCTATTTGATCTGGGCCTGGATGCTGATCGTGAAGCTGGTCGGGACGCCGGTCGACCCCGCCATCGTGCCGCGCGGCCGCAGGCAGACATATTTCACCGCCGGGTCATACGCCGCGATCGGCGCATAGGTGCAGGCGGCAAAGCTCGCGGGGCGAGTCGCCGAGCTGGAATAGCGGATATCGTTCGTGCCGAAGGTCAGCCCGCTCGTTGGCGACCCTTGCGTGAAGACCGGATTCGCCGCCGTCCCCACCGAAATCTGAAGCGGCAGCATATCGACGATGAACATGCTGTTGTTGTCGACCGACGCTGGCCCGCTGTTGCGAACTTCCAGCGTGTAGCGCACGATGCTGCCCGGGATCGCCTTGGGGTCGATCGCCCCGTTGACGGGATCGGAGACGAGCGCCGACGTCTTGGCGATGTCGAGCGTGGCGTTCGATGCGCGTTTCGTGTTGGTGATCGTGCAACTGATGACGTCGCCCATCTGCGGCGTCACGCTGCCGCCGACGACGGTCGGCAGCACGGTCGATGAGGAGGCGCCGTTGGTGCAGCTCAGCACCGCCGAATATTGGCTGAGGCTGGTCGTTCCCGACGCGGCCTCGTCGAAGCTGTAGGCGGTTCCCGCGGCGACCTGCGTCTGCGCGGTCGATGCATTGCCGACGCTCGCCCCCGTGCCGGTCGTGGTCGTCGTCGCGGTGACCGCCGCCCCTTGCGCGATCGTCATCACGAACTGGTCGCCCGCGAACTGGCGCCCCAACGCCGCCAGCGCCTTGGTCAGGCGGAGATGCGGATAGGGCGTCTCGGTAAAGCTGCACTGGACGGCATCGCCAAAGCGCAGCGTGCCGAAATCGTAGGAGGTGGTGACGACGCCGTTCGGCAAGACGGTGGGCGAGCCGGATGCGGCGTTGCTGCATGTCAGCGTCGATCGATATTGGCCGAGCGCGCTGCTGCTGCCCGCTGCCATCGCCTGGTTCAGCGTCAGCGGGATCGCCGCGGTGCTCGACAGGGCGGCGGCGGTGAAAGGGCCGAGTCCCGTGCCGCTCGACGTGCCCGCCGCCAGCGTCCCGCCGCCGCCAGTGGCGTTGATCGAAAAGGCGAATTGGTCGGCGGCATTGATCCGCGTTCCCGAAATCTGGGTGTTGAGCCGGATCGAGGCGAAGCGCACAGCGAACATCGCCCCTTGAAGCCCGCCACCGACCATCGTGGTCGTCACCTGCGTCGGCGAGGTCGACCCCATGATATAGGCGCCCACCGTCCCCGCAGCGCCGCTTTCGGTGAAACTGCTCGTCCCGATGCCCGCGACCGAAGGATAGGTCGATCCGCTGATCGGCCCGGCGCGGTCGAGTTCCTGCCAGCCGCCGCCGTTGGTCTGAAAACGCAGCGATTCATTCTCGTTGCTCGACTCGCCATCGGCGGCGACAAACATGAAATTGCCGATCGTTCCCGACGCCGGCGGAGTCAGCGCGATGTTCGAAATCGTCACCGTCGTCGTGCCCGCCGCGGTCTGATAGAGGATCGGACGTCCCGCGATGCCGAGAAAGGCAGTGTTACCGACCGCCGCCCCGGTCCACGATGGCGCTGCCGCCGAAGTCGCGGCCGCCCCCGAAACCTTCAGCCGGAAACTCATCACCGTGCCGTCGGGCAAGGTGTAGGAAAAAGCCTGTCCGTTCGTGCTCCGCGCACTCGTGTCGTTGTAGCCGCCGAGGTCGAGCCAGCAATAGGTTTGCCAGTCGGCGGGCCCGGTCGATCCCTGCGACGTCGCATAATAGCAATTGGCCGCAAGCGCGGGGCTCGCGGCGCACAGCGACGCGATCAGCGCGCACAGCGCCGCAATCCATTTCCCCGGACGAATGCCCACCATTTTCAAATGCCTTGGTCCCATTTGCGAGGGACCGTCCTAAAGACAAATGTTTATCAGCGCGTTAAGGGTGATTGGCGCGCGTTCAAGATACGCATCCCGTGCAATCACGGGGCCTTTTGGGGAAGCTGGTCGGGGAGACAGGATTCGAACCTGCGACATCCTGCTCCCAAAGCAGGCGCGCTACCGGGCTGCGCTACTCCCCGACCGTGCGGGCGCCTTAGACAGGCTGAGGGCTCAAGTCTATCCCGCAGACGTCGCGATCAGCCGCGCATAGAAATCGATCATCCGCTTGAAGCTGTCGATCGCCATATGCTCGTTGGTGCCGTGGATCATCGCCGATTCCTTGAGCGAGACGCGCAGCGGCATGAAGCGATAGACGTCCTCCGACACCGGCTCCATGCTGCGGCTGTCGGTGCCCGCCACGACCAGCATCGGCGTCAGCACCGCGTCAGGCGCTTCCGCACGCGCGGCGGCGGCGATCCACTTCCAGCCCTGCGAACTTGTCGACGACACGCGCGAGGGCTCGCGCGGCGGCTTGACCCAGCTAAGATCGACCTTCGCATCGCCGACCGCCGCCTTCGCGCGCGCCATCACGTCGGCCGAGCTATTCCATGGCGCGATGCGATAGTTGATCAGCGCGTTGGCCGATTGCGGCAGGACATTCTCCTTGGGGCTGCCCTCCAGCATCGTCGGCGCGATGGTGGTGTGGAAGGCCGCGGCGGTCGAGGGCGTGTCGGCGATTCCGCCCTTGAGCAGCCGCCCGAACAGCCATTGATTGGCGACCGCCATCTTGGTCGTCCCGCCCTTCTTCGCCGCCAGCGCTTCGATCATCTGCTCGCCGGGGCCGCGAATCTCCAGTGGGAACGGCTTGTCGGCAATCGCCAGCACCGCCTTGGCAAGCGTCGTCACTCCCGTCTCGGCGGGCGGCATCGAGCTGTGGCCGCCGGGCGCGTTCGCGGTGACCTTCAGGGTTGCATAGCCTTTTTCGGAAATGCCGATCATGATCGCGGGGCCGTCGATCACGGGGGTATCGGCGAGAATGAGGCCGCCCTCGTCGAGCGTGTAGATCGCCTTGACACCCTCGGCCTTCAGCTTCGCCGCCGCTGCGATCGCGCCGGACCCGCCGGCTTCCTCGTCATGGCCCGAAACCAGATAGATGCCGCGCTTCGGCTTGAATCCCGATTTCGCCAGCGCATCGACCGCCTCGAACAAGCCGATCAGCGACCCCTTGTCGTCGACGGTGCCGCGGCCCCACACCGCATTGTCGGCGATCGTTCCCGCGAAAGGCGGATATTTCCAGTCCTTCTCGGTTCCGGGCGTCACCGGCACGACGTCCTGATGCGCCATCAGAATGATCGGCGCGAGCGAGGCGTCGCTGCCGGGCCAATAATAGACGAGCGTCTTGTTCGGCAGGATGGTGCGCGTCATCGCGCCGTGCGCGGCGGGATAGGTGGAGGCGAGCCAGGCGTGCAGCCGATCCCATTCGGCAATCTGATTGTCGGCCGGATCCTGGTTCGACACGGTGGGAATCTGCGCGGCCTCGCTGAGGTGGCGAACGGCAGCGTCGAGGTCGAAGGGGGGAGCGGCGGCGATCCGGACATCGCTTCCGTCGGCGACGTTCGCGGGAGCAAAGCCCGCGGTGCGCACCGCAACCGTCGCCGCGGCAACGGCAACCAGTGCGACGCCGCCCAAAATAATGATCCCACGTTTACGCATATGACTCTCCCCTTCTCGGATTTTCAGAAGACCGCGAATGGTTCCGATTTGCAACCCAATTAGGGCCCATACTCAATTACAGCGGCAAAAAGCACGATCGTCCGCTAAACGGACATTGGAAATTACCGAATCTGACTGGGGCAAAAATGATCTGCCATCGCTGGAAGACGCTGTTCATCCACATCCCGAAAACCGGGGGGCAGAGCATCGAGCAGGTTTTTCTCGACAAGATGGGCCTCGATTGGGCCACCCGTGGCCCGCTGCTGCTGACGACCAACCATGATCCTGAGGCCGGCCCGCCCTTTCTCGCCCATCTCACCGCGGGGGAATATCTGGCGAAGGGGCATTTGGCGCCGATCGATTTCAACGATTATTTCCGCTTCACCGTCGTGCGAAACCCGTGGGACCGCGCGGTGTCCGAATATAAATACAGATATGCGCGCGAGATGGATTTCCGGGACTTCATTCTCGCAGCCTATCCCGCCCCCGAAGGCAGCAACGAAGAGCGGCACCTGATGCCGCAATGGTCCTTCGTGCACGACGAGAACGGACAAAGCCTGGTCGATCACATCATCCGGTTCGAAGAGTGCAGCCGGCAATTCGCCGCGATATCGACGCGGATTTTCGGCGAGCCTATTGCCCTGCCGCACGTCAACCAATCGCCCGACCGCCGCCACTACCGGGAATTTTACGACGCGGAAACGCGCGAGGTGATCGCCCGCCGCTACCAATCCGATATCGCGTGGCTCGGCTACGAATTCTGACGCGTCTCATCCCGCCCGTTCAGGCAAGCGCTACCGCGCCACGCATATCCCGCCGCAGCCCCCTGTCGTCGTACGGAAGCACGCGATGCATCGTCCAGCGATTGTCCCACGCAATCAGGTCGCCCGCGGCCCAGCGATGCCGGAACAGGAAATCGGGGCGCGTCGCGACATCGGCCAACTGGTGAAACAGCGCCTGGCTTTCGTCGCAGCCCCAACCGATGACCCGCTCCATATAGGGCGGACTCAACCGTAGCGATCTGCGCCCGTCGGCAAGAGTCTGGACCAACGCGTGCCGCGCCCGGGGAAGCCGCGACCGCTCGTCGGCCGACACTGAAGGCACATCCGCGCCGAGGATCATATGTTCGAAACTATATTCGACCGACAATGTCTCTATTCGGCTCCGCAAATCCTGCGGAAGAGCGTCAAAGGCTGCCGCGAGGTCGGCAAACTCCGTGTCCCCGCACCCCGTTTCGATCGTTTCGGCGCGAAGCAGGACGGCCCGGATGCCGCGTTCGCGGTAGACACCGTCACTGTGCCACAGCCAGTTGAGGCGCAAGAGGCGCGCCTTGTCGCTATCCGGTCGAAAGAGAGCGCCGTCCTCATCGAAATTGGCCGATCGGAAAATCCTCTTCGCGCCGAAGGTCTGAACTTCGCCGAAAATCCCGGCCAGCGCGACATGCAGAGCATCGTCGGCCATCAGTCCCGGGAAGATCAAAACACCGAACCGGCTGAGCGCATCATTCAGCCGTTCACGGGTGCGCTCCTCCAACAGGCTGGCCGAATCGTCGGTCTGCACCAGGGCGCCGAACCCTTGCGACCGCGGAACGACGTCGAACGGCATCAGACGAGCTTGGCGAAGGCGGGGTGGCGAAAGGGCGTTCCGTCGGGCTCGCCGGCCAGGATTCGGATCGGGTCACCGCATGCCTCGTCCGCCGCCAGCCGGTCGACCTCGGCGAGGTCCTGGTCGGGGCGGGGGCAGCAGGTGACATCGTCGCCGAACACCCGCAAGGATATGGTTCGCCGCCGCGTCCCGGCGGCGGTCGGCGCGCCGCCATGCAGGATCGCCGGGTGAAACAGCAATATGTCGCCCGGTTCGACCGCCCACCGGACGATGGGAAAAGCGCCCCGATCCGCCTCGATCTCGGGCAGCGGCGGCCAGATGCCGTCCGCGAACATCGCGGCGCGTTCGTCCGCCGCGCTGAACGCCGTCGGATTGTAGAGCGGCCCCCGATGCGATCCGCGAACGAATTCGAGCGACGCGGCCTCCGCAACCGGATCGAGGCTGATCCATGCGGTCGCCATATGATGACCCGCCATCGGCACGTAAGGCAGGTCCTGATGCCAGGGCGTGCGCCGCGTGGCGCCGCCTTCCTTGCGCCAGACCTGCTCATAGAGCAGCCACAGGTCCTTTGTGCCGAGCACACCGGCGATCAGCGGGGCCAAACCGCTTTCCATCGCGAAAGCGCGATAATGCGAAAGGGCTTCGGGGTTCGCATGATCCTGAAAGAACGAGCCTTCGACACCCGCCAGCACGTCCCCGGCATAGGGGCCTGGATTGGCGATGCTCCAGTCGAACAGGCGTTCCGCCGAGTCATATTGCGCGCGCGATAGGGCAGCGGGAATGCGGACGACGCCATCGGTCTCAAAGGCCGCCCGGGCGTGCTTCAACTCATCTGCCGTCATCCGTCCCTCCGCGCCTTCCCCTGCCCCATCGGCCCGCGGCATCCCGAAGCAGTCCGCCATCCAATATGGTCCGCTTTTCGTCCTGCACCGCAAGCGCCAGCGCCGCGGCCGGGCCCATGAAGCCGACCCAAAGGTCGGGCGTCACGATCGACGGATCGTCGGATATCCAGACGCCATGCCCGCCCGTCCCGATCCGCATGAACTCCAGGCTGGCGGTCAGGCGGCCGATCTTGTCCGCGGCGAGCGTCTGGTGCCGCTCTATCGCCGAGACCATTTGCCAAAGCTCCAATTGCCCCGCCAGGCCGTGACAATAGGTTGGCGTGGCGATCGCGGGCAGGTCGGCCAGCGACGCGACGGCCCAATCGATTTCCTCCGTCAGTTCGCGGCCCGCGCCGGGGCCTGCCAGCAGCGACCACAAGAAACCGGCCGTTCCGTGGCACCAATTGCCCGGGGCGTGGCACTGGTCGCTGTCCAGGCGCATTCGCATGCCCTGTTCATTCGCGGCGTCCATCTCGCGCCGTGCGAGCGCTTTCAACGTCGCCACCGAGAGGGCGGCGGCGTCATGGTCGCCGGTGCGCCTCGCCCAATAGCCGAGCGCCGCGGCGATACCGGCGCTCCCGTGCGCGCAGCCGAGGAAGTCGGAGCCGCCGCCCTCTCCAGCGCGCCAGACGGCCAAACCGTCGACCGTGGCCCTGCCATCATCCAGCTTCCGTTTCGCGACCGTGCCGAGGTCGAGCGGCCAATCCTCCTCGATCAGCTCGGATATCGCGGCGGCGGCGAACAGCGTCCCGGCGCTGCCTGAGAACAGGTCGAGTTCGCGGTCGTCCGCGGCGGCGGCGGCAAGGCGGGCACGCGAAGCCGCACTATATTTATCCGTGCCGAGCGCGCGTCCGGCAGCCGCAAGCGCCAAAGCAACCCCGGCATTGCCCGTAAAAAGCCCGGCCGCCTGACCGTCCGTGGGCCTCGAGGCAAGCCACTCCGCCGCTCCGGCGATATCATTCCGGCAATCGGCACCGACCGCGCCGCCCGCCACCAACAGGCCGATCAGGATGCCGGCCGCGCCGATATTGATCGCCTCGCATTCGAAATGACGCTGGAAATGCGCGTTGCGCCAGTAGCGCGCGCCGCCATCCTCCATTCGAAAGTCCGCCGTTGCCGCAACCGCCGCCTCGATAGCCAGGCGAAGGCGCGACGCATCGAGCGATGCGTCGAGTGTCTCGCCCGATGACGCGGCGTCCTCGCTCAGCGCCGCGAGGAGATCGATGCTTGCCTCGGCCGACGGTCGCTCCATCGGGTCCTCGGCGGTCATCCGTTCCACGACATCGGCGGCCTGCCCTGCTCCCTCGCGGCGGAGGAGACCAGCAAGGAGCCCCGGCCGAAGCGCGAGCAGGCCGGGCGGAAAGCCGGTCACGGCATGAAAGAGGCTGACGCCTAGAGCATAAATGTCCTGGGCGGGATGCGCGGGCGCGCCGTTCGCCGCTTCGGGGGGCATGTAAGCGTCGGTGCCGCGCCCCGAAATGCGCGAACCGGCGCGCTCGGCAAGCTCGAAATCGATGAGGGCGACAGTCTCGTCGCGGGCGATCGCATTCTCCAGCTTCACGTCGCCGTGGACCCAGCCGCGGCGGTGCACCTCGGCCAATGCCTTCGCCATCGACGGCATCAACCGCACACGCATTTGCCGCGGCAGTTCCGAAAGGAGGCTACCCTCGACATCCTCCATCGCGAGGCTCGGCATGTCACCGCCGCACCAGGCGATCGCGCGCGGTGCGCATCCGCGCTTTCCACCGATTTCATCGAGCGCCTGAAATTCGCGCGCGATCCGCTCTTCGGCGCTGCCATCGTCGGGGTAGCGCGTCTCGCCCGGCGCGCGCTGGCGAACGACCAGCGTCGCCCCGCTGTCGCGGTCGGCGGCGAACAGCAGTCGGCTATGAACCGTTTGCTTGATTTCCCCCAGAAGGACCAGGCGCCGGTCGCCGATCGTCATATGCTTTCCGGCGACGTCATCCCAGCCAACGGCCGCAAAGCCGGGAAGCGGCGGTTCGATCCCGGCCGGCGGCTTTCCCCCGATGATCCGTTCGTCCGCGACGAAATGGCCATCGGGCAATCGCACGGCAGCATGGATGATCCCGCGGCTATCGACGATCCGGTGGCGCGAATCGAACGCGCCGAACCGAAAGGCCACGGCCGAGCCGGGCCGGACATGCAAACTCGTCCGGATCGCCGGCGCCGCGCTCGCCGGCCACAGCCGATCGACGGCGTGAATGGCCTCGCGTGCGCGCGCATCGTCGGCAGGATAGAGGGTCGCGATCTTGCCGACCTGTTCGGCTCCACCTTCCCCGGCATTGATCGCGGCAATCGCATCGAGCGAGGCCGGAAGCTTGAACGGGACGCGCAGCTCCGCCAGAAGCGGTGCCAGCGTGCGGACAAAAACCGCCGCCTCGCCGACCGCAACGGCGACATGCACCTTCCACCCCTGCGCGACATCCGCCGCGGCCGATGGCGCGTGAAACTGCCAGCAGCAGTTTCCGTCCCGCCATCGGCGCACGGCCCAGTCATCGCCGAGTTGTTCGCATAAAAAGGAAAGCGCTTCTTCATAATCATGAAGAAGCGCCGTCCGCCCCGACATTATCGGAGTCCTAGAGTGAGATCAGTGCCGCGTTGCCTGGCACGTATGCCAAGGGCAGCGATGCCCGGCGTGAAGATCATCCTCCGCGCTCACCATCGCGGCAGCAGATACAGCTTTGAAATCGATATCGCCGCCAGCGAGCATCCGCTCTTTCAAGATTTCGAACTCGCGGCGCATCACGTTCAAATTGGCCTGCATGTTACATTCCTCCAATTAGGGCGCGACCCGAAATCGAAAGATTTCGATTGGATAATGTCAACTTAGGTTACAGAATGTCAAGTCCGATATCGTTTTACGCTTTGGCCGGAGAAGAAATTTTGTCGGACATATTGGCGTCGCTGCCCTTCATGGACGCCGATTTCAAAAGCCGCAGCATCGACGCGGTCAGCCAGCTCGCAGCCGCAAGGGGCCCCCTGTTAAAATTCGCACTTCCGTTCGGCGGCGAGGCTTGGCTGGTGACAGACCATGCACTTTCGAGCAGCTTTCTGGCCGATCGCCGGCTTTCCAAAGCATCGCCGCTTCAGGATCAATCCGCCCCCGGAACACATCGTCTGTACCGCCACCTGCTCGTAACCGATCCGCCCGAGCATACGCGGCTTCGCCGCCAGCTCCGTCACGCCCTGGCATATTGGACGAGCGCCAGGATCGAGGCTCTGGCACGCGACATCATCGCTCGCCGCCTGGCGATCCTCGACCGCGACGAAACGCACTTCGATCTTGTGGCCCATGTTGCCATGCCCGCGGCTTTGGAGATCGCCTGTACGATCGTCGGCATTCCGCTCGACGACATGGCAAAGATACACGCGTGGAACGACAGGCTGACGCGGTCGGATCTGGACGGAACGGACCAGGCGGCCGAGATTGCGGACGAAATCGAAGCCTATCTGACAGGCCTCGCCGGGAAGAAGGCCGATCATGCAGGCGATGGCGCATGGGCAGCGCTTCGCAGAGCGGCGTCGCGAGGCGATCTGGACCGCCGCGAAGCAATGGCTCTTGCCTATCTCCTTCTTTCGGCCGGCTACGAGACGACGGGGCATCTGCTGTCGTCCGCGGTCTGGCTGCTGGCCGGCGATCGCGAAACCTGGCGAACGGTGGCGGCGGATGACGATGCTGCCGTGCGCGCCATCGAGGAATGTTTGCGGTTCAACCCATCGCTTGAACTTTCAACACCGCGCTATGTGCGCGAGGATTTCGAAATGGCCGGCATGACCCTTCGCAAGGGCGATATGGTCTTCATCGCCCTCGGGGCCGCGAACCGCGACCCATCGATCTTCAGGGCCGGCTCGCTTTTCGAATGCCCCCGTGCCGGACTCGCGCAGCATCTTTCCTTCGGCCGCGGCCCCCATATCTGCCCGGGCGCAGGCATCGCGCGCGTTGCTTCGCGGACCATCGTGCAGGACTTGGCACGGCGCTTTCCCGATCTCAGCGTTTCGGCCGATCATCGGCTCGAATGGATTCCGGGGCTGGTGATGCGGGGTCTCCGCTCGCTGCCCGTCCGTACCGATAGCGAATAGGAAGCTTTGTGGACCGGGTGGAACGGCGCCGTCTCGACAAGGAGAATATGGCGGGCCCGACAACTCCAAAATATAAACGGTTAAGGAGTTGGAATAGCCCCTTTCCGATAAATGTCGAGCAAGGTGCCTTTCGGTACATAGACAAGTATCATGTCGATCATCAGCCGGTCGCCATCGCGTTCCAGCAAGGCTGCTCGCTCATTCATGATCGTCGAGAAGGCGGAGCGCCAGCCGTGCGGACCACCCTCCCTTTATCCCGACCGCCGGCCATACGCTTATGCAACGTGCCCATTCGCCGCCGATTGGCCGATTGCGGCCGGTCAGCTTTTGGCGAGCCTCGCGACGAAGCTGACCTTCATCATTTCTGTGCGGGGAAGACGGATCGCCACGCCCTTAGCCGAGAGAAACCGCCTTCTTGCGCCGAACGAATGTCTGCGCGCTTGTATTCGAGTAGCCCTTCCATTCCCCTCCCCCAGCCTGGCGGTCATTTTGAACGCTTCGGCTAGCGTGAGCCGACGCAGCGGAACAATCGATGCGAAAAGCCGTAGTCTCAAACGGAGGGCTGTTCGCCCTCGCGTTGGAGAGAGACAATGAAAAAGCTTCTGACAATTTTCGCAATTGGCGGAATACTGGTTCTGTCTGCTTGCAACACAGTTGAAGGCGCAGGAAAAGACGTTGAATCCGTTGGAGAATGTGCTGATGGCGTGCAAGGCAACTGCTAGGCGACGTTGACAAATTGGCGTGAACCGCATTCGGGACACGATGATTTCAGACAGTCCGTAATTGGAACCCCATTGTTGCAAACGGAGCCTCGGAAAGGCATCAAACGCGCGCCTCTTCCCGGATATCGACGGACCGCGCGTCGTCTCCGGGTCAGTGTGCGGTGAAGCCTCCGTCCACGGGCAGCGCGACGCCGATGACGAAACTTGCGGCCGGACTGCAGAGCCAGAGCACGGCCGCGGCAACCTCTTCGGCGCGCCCGAGACGGCCGATCGGCTGCTGTTTCATGATCTCGGCCATCGCATCGGACTGCCCGCCCAGCATCTCCTGCACCATCGGCGTGTCGACGGTGCCCGGACAGACGGCATTGATACGGATTCCGCGCGGCGCATATTCGACGCCGGCGCTGCGGGTCATGCCGATGACGGCATGTTTCGTCCCATGATACGCCGCGCGTCCCGGAAGCCCGACAAGCCCGCCGAGCGAGGAGCAATTCACGATCGCGCCGGAGCCTTGCGCGCGCATGATGCGCAGTTCGTGCTTCATACAGGCCCAGACGCCGCGCTGGTTGACGGCGGTGGCCCGCTCATAGCTTTCGATGGGTTCATCCGCGGCATCCGATGGGGGGCACCTGAATGCCCGCATTGTTGAACGCCATGTCGAGCCGACCATATTCGGCGACCGCGCGATCCGCCATCGCCGCAACCTGCGCCTCGTCGGCGACATCGCATCCCACACCGATCGCGGCGCCGCCATCCGCGACGATCCGCTGCGCCTCGCGTTCGGCAAGCTTGCCATCGAGATCGGCTAGCATCACCGATGCACCGCTTTCGGCGAAGGCGCGTGCTGCAGCCAGCCCTATGCCCTTGGCCGCGCCGGTGACGAGCGCCACCTGGCCTTTGAAATCATAGACCGGATTCACGGGTTCAGTCCTTTTCATTCGCACCGGCAACCTGCCGTTTCTTGCCGAACACCGGAAAAGCGCTGGCTTCGCCATAATCGCTGCCCTTGGCAGTCATGAGCGCTGCCATGTCCGTGTCCGAGATCACGAAGTCGACCGTAGCATTCTCGCGCATATGCGCGGCCGTTGCTGTCTTCGGCAGCGGCAGCAGGCCAAGCTGGAGGCAGTAACGGATGCAGAGCTGCGCGATGCTGACGCCATATCGATCGGCCAGCCTGCCAAGATCAGCGTTGCCGAGCGCCGCGCCGTGCGCCACCGGCGAATAGGCCTGGACGAGCAGACCCTTGCTTCGCGAATAGTCGATGAGGTCGAAGGGCGTGCTGCCGACATGCGCCAGCAGCTGGTTGACCATCGGCGCAACGCTGCCATGATCGAGCAGATTATCGAGATCGGCCCGCTCGAAGTTGGAAACGCCGATCGCGCGGAGCTTGCCGGCACGATAGGCATCTTCGAGCGCGCGCCATGCTTCGAGATTGCCCTCGAAGAAATGCCCGCCTTCGCGAAATTCGGCCCACGGCTGCGGGCTGTGGATCAGCATCAGGTCGATATGATCGAGCCCGAGGGTCCGAAGCGAGGCATCGATGCGGTCCGCTGCATCGGCATAGCTCTTGCTCTCGGCGGCGAGCTTGGTGGTCACGAAGAGCTCGTCGCGGGGAGCAGCGCTATCGCACACAGCTTCGCCGACGCCGCGTTCGTTGCCATAGGCCTGCGCGGTATCGATATGCCGGTATCCGATCTGGAAGGCGTCGCGCACGACGCGTGCGACATCATCGTCTGAAATGCGCCAGGTGCCGAGCCCGAGCTTCGGGATGGCGACACCGCTGGCGAGCGGGAATGTCTCGTTCAAAATCATGGGGTCAGTCCTTCGCCAGCGGAGCGAGATATTGCGCGTCCGTCACCTTCTCCATCCACGTGACCGGCGAGCCGTTCACCGATTCCTGAATGGCGATGTGGGTCATGCTCTCGTGCGGCGTCGCGCCGTGCCAATGCTTGTGCTCGGCGGGGCACCAGAGAATGTCGCCGGCGTGGAACTCCAGCTTCGGCCCGCCCTCGATCTGCGTCCAGCCGACACCATCGATCACGATGAGCGTCTGGCCCGCCGGGTGCGTGTGCCACGCGGTGCGGGCACCGGGCTCGAAATGCACGATCGCGCCGCCGACGCGCGACGGGTCAGGCCGCTGAAACTGCCCGGTGATGGTCACCTTGCCGGTAAAATAGTTCGCCGGTCCTTCGACCGTCTTGAGGTCGTGTTTGCGGGTAATCTCCATTGTCATTGTTCCTTCCTGCGCAGAGGCGCTGCTCGCGCCGAGCGTAGAGGCCGCGACAGATATTGCCTGTTTGATCATGGCCTCCATTCCAATCTCGCCTCCCGGCGGGGAGGATGATATTTAAGCTATCGACCTCACAAGAATTAGCGCCCTCGCGCGCAATGAACTACTGAACATGGCTCACCAATATGCTATGCGGTGCCATGCAACTCAGCCGAACCGATGTCGCGGACTTCCTTTACTTTCTTGCGATCGCCAAGCATCGCAGCTTCCGTCACGCCGCAACGGAAATGGGCGTCACGCCTTCGGCGCTGAGCCACGCGATCGCGGCGCTCGAAGAACGACGCGGCGTCAGATTGTTGAACAGGACCACCCGGAGCGTCACCCTCACGGCCGCGGGCGAGGAACTCAAGGCATCGATCGAAGGGCCGCTCGCGGCCGTCGGCGAAGCCGCGGAGAATCTGAACCGCTTCCGCGACACGCCGGCGGGACGGGTGCGGATCAACGTTCTCGAGGATGCCGTGCCGTTGCTGCTCGACCCGGTGATGCCGGTGTTCGTCGAGCGCTACCCGGAGGTCGCGGTGGACATCAGCGTCAGCAACCGCATGGTCGACGTGATCGGCGGCGGGTTCGACGCCGGCATCCGCTATGGCGGCACGGTTCCGGAAGACATGATCACAAGGCGGCTGTCGCCGGACATCCTCTGGGTTGCGGCAGCATCACCGCGCTATCTTGAATGCCATGGGACGCCCGAAACCCCGCACGACCTGGAGCACCATCGCTGCGTACAGATCAGGCTCGGCAACGATCAACTCTACCAATGGGAGTTCGAGAAGGACGCCGAGACCGTCGCCGTCGCCACGCCCGGCTCGCTGACCGTCGATGCGAGCCATGCCTCGATCGGCTTGGGGATCGGCGCGGTGGGCATCATCTACGCCGCCGAGCCGGTTCTGCGTCCGCATCTCCAAAGTGGAGCATTGAAGATCGTGCTCGGCGATTGGGCGTCGATGGGCAGCGGGTTCCACGCTTATTATCCAAGCCGTCGCCAGGTTCCGACCGCGCTGCGCCTGCTCGTCGATCTGATCCGCGAAATGGAGCCGCTGGCGGAGAGATCCTAGCCCGTAATCGAACGGGCGACCGGAACCAATTGATTTTGGCCGATTTCAGACAGGTATGTTTCTCGCTCGAACCGGGTCAGAGCGGACGTTGCAGGGTCTTACTGTGGGAACTTTCGAAATTCGCTGCGGTTACGTTATTTCGACGAAAAGAACTGCAGATGCCCAAGTTCATGACCATCGAGTGCGGCGACCAGGCCGGCTATGACCAAACCGTTCCGGAAGTGCGGAATGCGGCCCACGCCAATGACCATATGCTTCAGCGCCGCGGAGCCGCGCTCGGCATCGCGTATAAAGATCGGCCAGGGCTTTTTGCATCAATCACATCGTCGTTGAGCGATTGACATAACGCGCGAAGCGAGCCGCGGAAATCGGCTAGCTCGCATTCCTGAACCGAGCCGCGAATAAACTTCATATCCTCAATGCAACAGTTGAAACACGGCGACGCCAAAGAAATTGGCGATCGCCTTGCCCAGCATGCCGGTTGCAATGGCTGGCGTGACCAGCGACTTCCATCCCTTCGAGGTAGCGATGCCGGCCGCGGCGGCGGCGCCGACGATATTCGCGCCCGAGCCGATGATCGCCTCCGCAAGGTCGGACCGCAGCAGCTTTGCGGCTGCAAGGACGACAGCGACATGCACGAGGATGATGACCAGCCCGAAGACAAAATAGACCGGCGCCGACGTCACGAAGGCCGTCATGTCGGTCGTCGCCCCTATCATCGCGAAAAAGATGTACATGACGAACATGCCGAGTTCGAAATCGCCTTTCAGCGCCCGCATCGGCCCGGGGAAGAGATTGGCGATGGCGACCGCGATCAGCGTGACGATGAACAGGCTGTAGTGACCGAATCCGGTCGCCTGCGCGATCCAGGCGCTGGCCCAGCAGATCGCGGCGCTCAGCGCGAGCGCAAAGCTGATGTGTACGAGATCGAGTTCGGGCCGCGCGTCCTCCACCGCCGCCGTCGCTTCGGCCTGGGCATCGACGATCGGTGAAGGAAGAAAGCGCCGGACAAATCCGATATTGGGCAGCGATACAAGGATCATCAGCCCGATGATGCTGACCGGCGCGCTGGCGCTGACCGCGACGGCGAAAACGTCGGGCGGCAGGTCGGTGATCTCGGCCATCGCCACCATGTCGGTCATGCCGCCGATCCAGGCCGCGGCGTATGTGGCGGCGATGTGCGGGCCATATTGGCCGAGGTCGATCAGCAAGTCGGCGACGATCGCACCAATGCAAACACCGACCGCGCCGATGAAGAACAATGGCAGGACGCGGCCGCTTTCACCGAGAATGCGCGTGAAGGTCGCCTTGAACAGCAACAGCGGAATGGCGATCGGCATGACGATCCCGCCGATGAAGTCATAGGCCGGCGCCTGATGCGGAATCAGTTCCAGGTTGGACAGCAGCACGCCGCCGCCGAGAACCCAGACGACGGCGGGGATTTTGGAAGCGATGCGATTCCGCTCGCTCCAGAGGCCGACGAAAACGAGCGTCAGCAGCACCGTCAACAAGGCTGCATGATTATCCGATGCGATCAACGACATACCGCCTGCCCTATCCTTGTTCCCGGCCGTCTATTCGCCCGGCCGCGGCTGCCAGCCGCATCCCGTGACCGCGCGGACCAGAGCCTCCGACCGTTCGCCGCGATCGACATCGAGCGCCTCGAACACGCGGGCCGCATCGGCGCCGATCGGGTTGCGAAACGGGGTGTCGCGGCGGCGGATCGCATCGGCGATGTCGCGCGCGGCGATCTCGGGCGCGAGCCCATCGGTCACGCCGGCGAATTCGGTCGCGACCCTGCCCGGCTCGAAAATCAGGACGCGCAGACCGAGCGGCGCCACTTCGGCGGCGAGGCTCTGGCTCAGGCCTTCGAGCGCAAATTTGCTGGCGGCATAGGCGCCGTCATCGGGCAGGCCGACGAGACCGGAGAGCGAGGAGATCATCGCGATCGTTCCGCCGCGCCGCATGTGCGGCACCGCCGCCTTGGTCAGGCGCCAGGCACCGAGCAGATTGACGTCGAGCGTTTCCTTGAACGCATCCTGATCGAGCGATGTCACCGGACCGCCCAGATGGACGCCGGCATTGTTGACCAGAACATCGATGCCGCGATCCACCGCAACGACCCGCCGGACCGCCTCTTCGCAGCTAGGGATCGAACGGACGTTCAGTTCGATATCATTCGGGCCCGTCGCCTCGCGCGCGCCCGAAAACACCGAAGCCCCGGTGTCCCGAAAGGCACCGGCCAGCGCCTGCCCCAATCCACGCGACGCTCCGCTGATCAATACCGTCGACATCCATTCCCTTTCCCTGCGGGCGGTCTGCGGCCGCACCCGCCACTTTCATAGGGCGGTACGCTCAAAACGTCGGATGACAATTGCTAATCCCCCCCGTGAGGGAGCCTAATTTTTCAGTCTGCCGCCGCCGCTCTACCGTTGCGCCGATCCCCGAATGAACAGCGATACGAACGAGGCAGCACAGACGATGGCAGAAGCGGAATATGATGTCGTGATCGCGGGCGGCGGCGTGAACGGGCTGGCCTGCGCCGCGACGCTCGCGCGCAAGGGACTGCATGTCTGCGTCGTCGAGCGCAACCCCTGGGTGGGCGGCGGCGCCGTCACCCGCGAAGTGACCCTGCCCGGCTTCAAGCACGATCTTTACGGTTCGTCGCACGTCTGGATCCAGTGCAATCCCGATTTCAAGGAAATCCGGCCCGAGCTCGAGCAGATGGGGCTCAAATATATCGAGCCGACCGACCATATCACCGGCCACCCCGACAAGAACGGCGGCCCCGGCATCGTCATCTACAAGTCGATCGACAAGACCTGCGCCTCGATCGCCGCCTATTCGCAGAAGGACGCCGATCGTTACCGGGCGGTCTATGCCGATTTCGAGCAGGTGCGCGAAGGGTTCATCAAGGCCTTTTTCTCGCCGCCCGCCGCCCCCTCGGCGCTCGCCAGCGCGCTCGAGACGAGCGAGGTCGGGCTGCGCCGGCTGCGCGAATTCTCGATGTCGGCGCGCGCCTGGGTCGAGACGAATTTCGAGAATGACTTCGTCAAGGCGGTGATGCTGAACTGGGCGCTCGCACCCCAGATCCTGCCCGACCAGGAGGGTGCGGGACAGTCCTTCTATATCATGATCCCGGCCATCCATTATTACGGGCAGGCCATTCCCGAAGGCGGCAGCATGGAGTTGCCGAACGCGATGGCGCGCTTCGTCGAAGCGAAGGGCGGCACGGTGCGCCGCGAAGCGCCGATCGCGGGTTTCCTGATCGAAGATGGCCGCGCGGCGGGCGTCCGGCTGGAAGACGGCAGCATCATTCGCGCGCGCCGCGCGGTGGTGTCCGCGCTCGAACCCAAGCAGACCTTTCTCAAGTTCGTCGGCGAGGAGCATCTGGAACCCGGCTTTGCCGCGATGGTCCGCAGCTTTTCCTTCGGCAAGATCAGCATCTGCCGCGCGCAGCTCGCGCTGTCGGAGGCACCCGAGTTTCTGAACGGCGCCGACATGAGCGCCTGTCCCTTCCACCGGATCGTCGATTCGATGGAACAGATGATCAACTTCTATGCCGAGATCGCGACCGGCAAGCCGCCGAGCGATCCTTTCCTGTGGTCGGCGTGCTGGACGAAGCTCGACCCGACGCGCGCGCCGGAGGGCAAGCATACGCTGATCGTCGATACCTATGTTTCCAACTGGCTGGCGGACGGGCGGACCTGGGACGAGATCGGCGAGGATTATGCGCGCAATGTGCTGATCCCCAAGCTCCAGCAATATGCGCCGAACATCAACGATCAGACGATCCTGGGCCTATACGTCCAGCATCGCCAGACGCTGGAGGATGCGAACCCCAGCTTCGTCGACGGCACGACCAACGGCGGCGAGCGCATCGCCGCGCAGCTCGGCGCCTTCCGCCCCTTCCCCGGCTACGCCCATTATCGTTCGCCGGTCGAGGGCCTCTACATGACCGGCCCCCATTGCCACCCCGGTGGCGGCATTTCGGCGGCGGGCACGATCACGGCGCGCGTGATGCTCGATGACATGGGCGTCGAACCCGCCGATTTCTGGTAATTTTTCAGGAAAGGAACAAGCGATGACCGCTTCCAAGAAGATCGACAAATATACCGCGCTGGTCATGCAGCCGCACGTCACCGTGGCCGAGGATCGCGACGGCATCACGAAGAACCTCGATCGCGCGCTGAACATGATCGATTTCGGCGTCGGCTATTTCTGGGAACTGCCCGCGAAGCTCGCGGTCTTCCCCGAATATTTCATGCAGGGCGTCACCACCCCCGGCAAGGGCGAGCACGGCATCGACAGCTTCATGAAGAAGGCGATCACCCTCGACGGCCCCGAAATGCAGCGCCTCGGCGACAAGGCGCGCGAATATGGCATGTATATCGCGGGCGGCGGCGTGATCGAGCAGGTGCCCGAATTCCCCGATCGCTGGTTCAACACCGCCTTCATCATCGGTCCGTCGGGCGACGTCGTCCTCAAATATCACAAGTGGCACATTCCCGCCTCGATCGGCCTCGGCACCAGCCCGCACGACATTTTCGACGAATATTGCGAAGTCTTCGGTGGCGACATCAAGACGCTGTTCCCGGTCATCGATACCGAGATCGGCAAGCTCGGCACGATGACCTGTCATGACGGCTGCACCCCCGAAGTGTCGCGTGCGCTGGGCTACAACGGTGCCGAGGTCATCTGCCACCCGGTCGCATTGCAGGAAGTCGAAGGCGTATCGGAGCCGTGGGATTTCTGGGTCTTCACCCGCCGCACCCGGGCGCACGACAATATGGCCTATGTCCTCGGCTCGAACTGGGGCACGGTCGACTATGACTTCTATCCGCGTGCTTTTTGCCCCGGCGGCAGCTTCGGCATCGACTATACCGGCATGATGATGCGCCATGCGCCCTATCCGCAGGAACAGGTGCTGGGCGTCACCATCGACATCGAGGGGCTGCGCGAGCATCGGTCGCGCTGCAACCACAACACCTGGGTCGATGTCCGCACCGAGGGCTTCCGCCAGATCTACGAAAAGCCGATCTATCCCGCGAACCAGTTCCCCAGCGGCCGGCCGCCGCGGACGCTGGCCGACAAGATGGGTCCGGTAAAGGAAGTGTTCCGCGACCTCTATGGCCGCGGCCAATTCACCCCGCCCGCTGGCATGACGGTCGACGACATGGCGAATCAGCACGAGCGGCGCGTCAAGGCGGCGCAAGCCATCGGCACGCTGAAGCGCGACGACTGACGGCCAGGGAGGATCAACCATGCGCGTCGTCAGTTCGCTCGCCGACATCGATTTCGCCATCGGCCGCATCGCGCGCGCCGGGCGGGATCTGGTCATCGAAAGCAGCGAGGACAGCACCATCGCGACCAAGGTCACGGTCACCCCGGCCGACGCCCGGCGTTCGATCGGGGCGCTGCTGACCAGTCCCTCGGTCTGGCGCTTCCTCGTGACATTGCCGTTCGCCTCGTCCCGCCGCGCCGCGCCCGACCAGGACGATGCCTGGCAGGAAAGACGCCGCCGCACGGGTCTCAACAAGCCGTGGTAATCCGGACAGCGGCCCCCGCGGCATGACGATCGTCTGCTTCGGCGAGATGCTGCTTCGCCTCGCCCCCGCGGACGGCGCGGCGCTGGACGCGGCCGACGGCCTGTCGCTCCACGTCGCGGGGGCCGAGGCGAATGTCGCGATCTCGCTGGCGTCGCTCGGCACCGCGGCGCGGATGACGACGATCCTGCCCGATAATGCACTGGGCGCGCGGGCGCTGCGCACGCTGACCCGGCACGGGGTCGATACCGCCGCTTGCGCCCGGCGGCCGGGGCGGATGGGGCTTTTCTACATCGAATCGCCGCGCGCCGGGCGCGAAGGCGGTTTCTTCTATGACCGGACCGGGTCCGCCTTCGCCCGCGAAGCCGCGGCAATCGACTGGGACGCGGCCCTGACGGGCGCAAGCTGGCTGCATCTGTCGGGGCTGACGGCAGCGCTCGGCGACGAAGCGGTGGCGGCGATGCGGCGCGCCGTCGCGGGCGCCCGGCAGCGCGACCTTTCGATCTCCTTCGACTGCAATTTCCGCCCCCTGCTCTGGCAGGGCCGCGAGGCGGAGGCCGCAGGACTGCTGCGTGAATTTGCCGGCGCGGCGCACCTTCTGTTCGCGAGCGACTGGGATGCCGGGCTGCTGCTCGGCGAGGAGGCTCAAGACGGAGGCGCGGCACGCCTGCTCGCTTCGCTTCCGGATCTGCGCTGGATAGCCTCGACGAGCCGGATGCCGGACGGCGAGGAAGAGCAGCTGGGCGCCACGCTGATCAGCCGCACCGGCGCGGCCGTCATTGCCCCGCCGACGCCGATCACACCCTTCGTCGACCGGGTCGGCGCCGGCGATGCCTTCGCCGCCGGCCTGCTCCACGCGCTGGCGAGCGGCTGGGACGAGGCACGCGCGCTGCGCTTCGCGCACCGGGCGTGCCTGATGAAGCACGCCGTCCCCGGCGACTTCAGCATCTTTTCGGAAGCCGAGGTCGCGGACGCGCTCACCCGGTAGGCGACAACCGGGACGCCTCCGCGCGCCACCCCATCATCACCGCCCCGCCGGCCAGCGCAACCCCGGCGATGGCGGCCAGCACCGCCCGAACCCCGCCCGCGTCGATGATCGGCCCCATCAGAGCGGCCCCGATCGACATGGCGATGTTGCCGCACACCATGGTGAAGGAAAATTGCGTCGCCGCGATCGCCCGCGCGCACTGGCTCATCGTCGCGGCGAAGAAAGTGATGAAGGCAAAGACCAGCAGCATCTCATAGGCGATCAGATAGGCGATGGCGCCCGCTTCGCCCAAAGTCGCGGCAAGCGCCAGATTGGCGAGCGCGATCGCCGCAAGCGCCGCCATCAGCACGGGACGATAGCCCAGGCGGTCGATCGCGATGCCGCCGAAGAGCATTCCGGCCACGCCCGACACGAGCTTCAGCGAGGAGCGGAACTGGGCATAGTCGGTCTGCGTCCAGTCGAGCTTGCCGACCATCAGCACCGGCGCCAGCGCGCCCGTCATGCCGACGATCAGCCCGATAGCAAGCGACAGCAGAACGAGGCGCGCCGCCGCCGGTCGCCGGAGCGCCGCCATCAGCGCGCGCAGGATCAGCAACCCACTCCCGGCGCGATAGGCCGTCGCGCCCGGCGCCGCCGCGCCACGCATCCAGGGCAGCAGCCGCTCGCCCGGCCGTTCGCGAATGGCGGCGGCGACGCACAGGACCACCAGCAAGGCCGTCGCGGCCGCTCCCGCCATCGCGGCGAAGCCGAATGTCGCGAGGATGACGGCCCCCAGGCTGGCCGCGCCCGCGGTCCCGAGCGTCTTTGCGCCCCACATGATGCCGTTGGCACGGCCCTGCTCGCTGGGCGGGATCAGGTCCATCGCGGTCGCGTCGGTCGCAACGTCCTGAAACACCGTCGAGAGCGTGATGGCGAAAGCGCCGGCGGTGAACCAGCCAAGCTGGCGGGCCGGATCGTCGAGACAGGCGAGCGCCGCGAAGCTCGACGCAATGCCGGCCTGCCCGATCATCAGCCAGGGCTTGCGCTGCCCCATCGGCAGCCAGGCGAGCCGGTCGACCAGCGGCCCGACGACCAGCTTCGCCGCGTTGGGCAGCATCGCCGTCGCCAGGAAGGCGCCGATCGCCGACGCGCTCGCGCCATGCGCCGCCAGAAAGGCGGGGAAGACGATGAGCACCATCGCATCGGGGATTCCCTGCGCGGCATAAAGCGTCGCGAAGATCGCGAACCGCAGCCGCCTGTTCTCGCTAAGCGCGCGGCCGCTCATGCGATGACGAAACCGTCCGTCCCGCGCACCGTCACCAATGCCAGAGCGTCCCGTCCTCAAGCCGGTTCACGGGCAGATAGGCCGGCTGATACGGATATTTGGCGGCCAGCGCCTCGTCGATATCGACGCCATGGCCGGGCACGTCGCCGGGATACAGCATCCCCTTGTCGAAGCGATAGGCGTGCGGGAAGACGGCGTCGGTCTCTTCGGTGTGGCGCATATATTCCTGGACCCCGAAATTGGGCACCCAGATGTCGAAATGCAGCGCGCCCCCCATGCACACCGGCGACAGGTCTGTCGCGCCGTGGCAGCCGGTGCGCACCTGATAGAGCGCGGCAAGATCGGCGATCCGCCGCAAGTGCGTGATACCGCCGGCATGAACCACCGTCGCGCGGATATAGTCGATGAGCTGGTTCTGGATCAGGTCCTTGCAGTCCCAGATCGTGTTAAAAATCTCACCGACCGCGAGCGGCGTCAACGTGTGCTGGCGGATCAGGCGGAACGCTTCCTGATTTTCCGCCGGGGTCGAATCCTCCATCCAGAAGAGGCGATAGGGTTCGAGCGCCTTGCCGAGACGCCCCGCCTCGATCGGCGTCAGGCGGTGATGGACATCGTGCAGCAGATGATGCTCGAAGCCGAAGCGCGCCCGCAACGCCGCGAACAACTGGGGCGTATGGTCGAGATATTTCTCGGTCGACCAGATATTCTCGGTCGGCAGCGCCGCATCGGCGGGCTCGTAATACATCTTGTCCTTGGCGACGCCATAGGTGGACGCAAGGCCCGGAATGCCCGACTGGGCGCGGATCGCCTTGTAACCCATGTCGATATATTTCGCGACTTCGTCACAGGTTTCCTCGATATCGCGGCCATTCGCATGGCCATAGACCATGACCGCCTCGCGGCTCTTGCCGCCGAGCAACTGGTAAAGCGGCATGCCCGCCGCCTTCGCCTTGATGTCCCACAAGGCGGTATCGACCGCCGCGATCGCCGCCATGGTGATCGGCCCGCGCCGCCAATAGGCCCCGCGATAGAGATAGTGCCAGATGTCCTCGATCCGCTGCGCGTCGCGTCCGATCAGGCAGGGGATGACATGGTCTTGCAGATAGGACACCACGGCCAGTTCGCGGCCGTTCACCGTCGCATCGCCGATGCCGTAAACACCCTGGTCGGTTTCGATCTTCAAGGTGACGAAATTGCGACCGGGGCAGGTGACGATGACGCTGGCACGAGTAATTTTCATGGGACGCTCCGACCACTTTGTGTATGACGATCACCCATGCCTATGAAGCGGCCGTGATGCTGACAAATGGCAGTTATTAATCGGGGCAATTAGCTCCCCTCATGTACGGTTGAACGGTGTCCAGAAAGCTTCCTCCCCTGTTGGCGCTCCGCGTGTTCGAATGCGCCGCCCGCCACCTCAGCTTCACCCGCGCGGCCGAAGAATTGTGCGTCACGCAGGCAGCCGTCAGCCACCAGATCCGCGCGCTCGAGGAATGGTTCGGCCAGCCGCTCTTTCGGCGCCTGAACCGCGCGCTCAAGCTGACCGAAGCCGGCGAGCGGCTGGTCGGACCGCTGACCAGTGCCTTTGACTCGATGGCCGACATCACTGCCGATGTGGCGGCGGGCGATGACCGGCAGGTGTTGAACGTCGCCGTTCTCGACAGTTTCGCCAGCGCCTGGATCTTGCCGCGGCTCGCCAATTTTCATCAGCGCTTCCCCGACATCGATCTGCGCTTCGTTGCGCGACCGATCGAGGAGGATGCGCTTGCCGCCGGGGATGCCGATGTCGAGATTCGCTATGGTCAGGGGCATTGGCCGGGGATGCATGTCTATGAATTTCTAAAGGAAGATATTTTCCCGGTGTGCAGCCCCGCGCTGCTCGAAGGATGCGACCCCCCACTCGGCCTCGCCGACCTCGCGCGCTTCGATCTGCTGCACGACGTCATGGCGATCGATTGGCAGCATTTCCTGGCAAATTTCGGCGTCAACTCGATCAATGTGCGTCGCGGCTTCGGTTTCAGCCACTCGCATCTGGTGATCCAGGCCTGCATCGCGGGTAACGGGTTCGCGCTCGGCCGCGAGGCGCTCGTCGCCGGGCCGCTCGAACGCGGAGAACTGGTGCGGCCTTTCGCAGAAGCGATGCCGTCCGACCAATCCTATTACATCGTCTGCCGCCACGACGATGCCGACACGGCGGCGGTGAAGGCTTTTTCCTATTGGCTGATGGACGAAGTCGAAACGCTGGGGATGAAGACGGTCACAGCCGCAGCATGACCGAGCGCGGCTCGGTAAACGCCTTCAATCCCTCGAGCCCGTGCTCGCGGCCGATTCCCGAGCGTTTGACGCCGCCGATCGGCATCGCCAGTTCGGGAATGCCATGGTCGTTGATCCAGACGATCCCGGCCTCGACCTCGCCCGCGAGGCGCAATGCGCGGCTGGTGTCGTGCGTCCACAGGCTCGCGGCGAGGCCATAACCGCTGTCGTTGGCGAGCGCGATTGCTTCGGCGTCGCCTTCGAACGGCGTCACGACGACGACCGGCCCGAACACCTCCTCCTGCACGATCGCGCTATCCTGCGCCGCGCCGACGATGACGGTCGGGGCATAGAAATAGCCGCGCTCGCCGACCGGGCGCCCGCCGGTCACCACATCGGCACCCGCGGCCTGCGCCTGCGCGACCATCGCATCAACGCGTCCACGATGCGCTCCGCTGATGAGCGGCCCCATCGTGCTGGCAGGATCGAAGCCCGGCCCTAGCCGATAGCCGTCCGCCGCGGCGCGAAGCGCCTCGACGACGCGGTCGAATATCGCGCGCTCGGCATAGATGCGCGAGCCCGCGACGCAGACTTGTCCGGCGTTGGCGAAGATCGCCTCGGCCGCCGCCGGCAACGCCGTGTCGAGATCGGCATCGGCGAAGATGATGAAAGGCGACTTGCCGCCGAGCTCGAGCGACAGGCGCGTCACATTCTCGGCGCTATCAGCGAGCAGGCCGCGCCCGACCGCCGTCGATCCCGTGAACGAGACCTTGGCGACCCGCGGGTGGCGAACCAGCGCCGCGCCGGCATCGCGCCCCGCGCCGGGCAGGATATTCACGACCCCGTCGGGCACCCCTGCTTCCTGCAACAGCGCGCCGAGATAGAGCGACGACAGCGGGGTCAGTTCGGCGGGTTTAAGGATGCACGAACAGCCCGCCGCCAGCGCCGGCGCCAGCTTCCACGCGGCCGAGACCAGCGCGCCGTTCCACGGCGTGATCAGCGCGGCGACGCCGACCGGATCATCGCGGACAAAGCCGTGATACTGCCGCCCCGGCACCGACGGTTCGAACAGATGCCCGCCAATCTTGGTCACCCAGCCGGCATAATAGCGGAAGGTTTCGGCGGCGTGCGGGATCTCGCCGTGCAGCGCTCCGCCATAGAGCTTGCCGCCGTTGGCGGTTTCCAGTTCGGCGAGAATCTGCGCGTCGCGCATCATCAGGTCGGCGATCTTCAGCAGGATCGCCTGCCGCTCGGCGGGGGTCTTGCCGCGCCAGCGGCGGTCGTCGAACGCCGCGCGCGCCGCGCCGACTGCATCGTCGACATCGGCAGCGGTCGCCATGTGCACCTCGCCCATCCGGTCCCCGGTCGCCGGATCGAAACAGGGCAGCAGGCCGCCCTGCCGCCCGGCCTGCCATCGCCCGTTCACCAGGAAGGGGCGGGTCGAACCCAGAAACTCGGTGGCCGGCGCGGACAGTTGGTGCATATGCGATCAATCCTGCATGTAAGCGAGCAGCGAGGCAATCACCCTGTCGTTCTGGTGCGGCCGCCCGACGGTGATGCGCAGGCAACCGGCGGGGCCGCCGGCATGGACCGGGCGCGGGATAATCCCGTTCGCTTCCAGAAAAGCCGCCGCGCCCGCGGCATCATGTCCCGCGCCCGCGAAGCGCAGAAGATAGAAGTTGGCGGCCGACGGAATGAACTCGATCCCGCTGCCCGCGAAGGCGGCGGCGATCCGCGACAGTTCGATATTATTCTCGCGCCGCACGAAATCGGCATGCGCCGTATCGCGCACCGCCGCCTCGGCCGCCGCCAGCGCGGCCGCATTGGCGTTGAACGGCGTCCTGATCCGCTGCACCGCATCGATGATGCCGGGCGGCGCATACATCCAGCCAATCCGCAGGCCGGCAAGGCCGTATAGTTTCGAGAAGGTGCGCGTCATGACGACATTGGCGCGCGTTTCGACCAGGCGCTCGCCGGCATCGAAATCGTCCGCATCGACATAATCGGCATAGGCGCCGTCGAGGAGCAGGATCACATCGTCGGGCAGGCCTTCGACGAGCCGGTCGAGTTCGCGCTTCGGCAGATATTGTCCGACGGGATTGTTCGGAGTGGCGACGACAACCAGCTTCGTCCGGGGCGTCACCGCCGCGAGAATGCGATCGGCGTCGGGGCGCAGCACCGGCTCGTCGGCGACGACGAGCTTCGCCCCCTGAGCGGTTGCGTGGATGAAGGCCATTGCGAAGCTATATTGGCTGAGCACCACTTCATCGCCGGGTTCGACGAAAGCCCGGATGACGAGCTGGATCAATTCTTCCGATCCATTGCCGCACACGATCCGGTCGGCATCGAGCGAATGCACCTCGGCCAGGGCCGCGCGCAGCGCCTGCTGCGCCCCGTCGGGATAGAGCGCCAGCCGGTCGCCGACCGCACGATAAGCATCGACTGCCGCCGGACTCGGCCCGACCATCGATTCATTCGAGGACAGCTTCAGCGGATCGGCAACGCCCGCGATCGCCTGCTTGCCCTGCTGATAGGGGGCAAGGCTCGCGACACCCGCGGTCGGCTGGGGCTTGGTCCGATCGGAAATATCCACGCTCATCTCGTTCTGCCTCACTGTCCGAAAACCGGCGGGCGGATGATGAAGGGCCAGGGCGACGCCATGTCGGGCGTCGGCACCTCGATCAGCGCCGGGGCGCGGCGCTCGATCGCCGCCTTGATCGCGCGTTCCAGATCGGCCGGATTGTGGACCCGCTCGCCGCGCACCCCGAAGCTCTCGGCATATTTGACGAAGTCGGGGTTGGTGAGATCCGACGCGATCAGCCGGCCGCCGAACCATTCCTTCTGCTGGCGCTGGACGTTCTGGAACTTGTTGTTGTTGAAGAGGACGGTGACGAGCGGCAGATTATATTGCGCAGCGGTCGCCATCTCGTTCGCGGTGAACATGAAGCCGCCGTCGCCCGCGATATTGACGACCGCCTTGTCCGGGTGCGCCGCCTGAACGCCGAGCGCCGTCGCATAGCCATAGCCGAGCGTCCCCTGATAGCCGCAGTTGATGAGCGTGCGCGGCGCATAGACGGGCAGCGTGTACCACGAGGCATAGCCGCACTGGGTAATCTCGTCGACGAACAGCCCGTCGTCGGGAAGCGCGCGGCGGATCGCATCGAGATAGTCGAACTGCGGCTGCACCCGCGCCGCGATTTCGCCGCGGACGCGCTGCTTCACGCCCATCAATTCTTCTTCGCGCGAAGCCGCGGGGGTGGCGACGCGCTCCAGTGCCGCAATCAGTGCCGGGACGGCATCGGCGGCGTCGGCGTGGATGCGCACGTCGGGCGACTTGATCCGATCGAATTCATCGCCGTCGATGTCGATGCGGATGATCTTCATGTCGGGGCCGATGCCCCAATAGAGATATTGCTGCTCCATCCGCGAGCCGAGCCCGATGATGACGTCGGCGCCCTTCCACAGGTCATTACCCGCGGGGAACATCTGCGACAGATGGCTGCGGTCGCTGACGATACCGCGGCCGCTGCGAAAGGCGACGACGGGAGCTTGCAGGAAAGCGGCGAGCCGTTCGACATCGGCGCCCGCCGCGAGCGCGCCGCCGCCGGCGATGATCAGCGGACGCTTGGCGCCGGCAAGCAGCTTCGCGGCCGCGTCGACCGCATCCTGATCGAGCGCGGGCGCGGCGGGAATGACCGCGGCCGGCAGCGCGGCGACGTCGCGGCTTTCGGCCATGATGTCCATCGGCATTTCCAGGCTGACCGGGCGCTGGCGTCCGCTCAGCATCTGGCGAAAGGCCTCGTTGACCAGTTCGGGCGCCGCCTCCGGCGTCATCGCGCGATCGGCCCATTTCGTCAGCGTCCGCATCGTCGCGAGCTGATCGGGCAATTCGTGGAGATAGCCGATGCCCTTGCCCAGCCCCGCGGTCGGAATCTGACCGGTCAGGCACATGACCGGGGCGTTGGTCGCATAGGCGGAGCAGAGCGCGGCGGTGCTGTTGAGGACGCCGGGACCCGGCACCACGGTATAGACACCGGGCTTGCCCGTCGATCGCGCATAGCCGAACGCCATATAGGCGGCGCCCTGCTCGTGCCGGGTGCAAAAGACGCGAAGCTGATCGCCGGCATGAAACATGGCGTCGAAGAAATAGTCGAGCTGCCCGCCCGGAAGGCCGAAGATGGTGTCGACGCCATTGGCGCGTATCTGAGTCAGAAGCGCTTCGGCGCCGGTCATATTTGTCATGGTCGCTGTCAATCCAGTTTGATTGCGGAGCCGCCCAAGCCGATACTATCCGGCAGCGGAAGGCCTCCCTCTTCGGTTGTTTTTTTCGCCATTCGGGCGAGCGCGGACAATTGAAACAAACTGCCCCTTCGGATTAGCCCGCCTAATTCGGACGGCCTCAGCCCAGCAGTTCTGCGGGCACGGCATAGCTGCGCTGCGCATAGATCAGCGGCCTGCCCTCGCCCGAAAAACGCACCGCCTCGACCTCGCCGAACAGGACGTGATGCGTTCCGATCCGGCGGTGCTGCGCGACGCGGCAGTCGAAGCAAACGAGCGCGCCGTCGAGCAGCGGCGCCCCGGTCGCGCCCTCCTGCCAGGTCGCGCAGCCAAACCGCGCATCGCCGCTATGCGCCGAGCGTCCGGCGAAGACATCGGACACATCCGCCTGGCTTTCGGACAGCACATTGACCGCGAAGACGCCGTTTTCGATGATCGGCGCCGCGCCCGCGCTGTTGGCGTTGATGCAGATGAGCAGCGTCGGCTTCGGCGTGTCCGCGGATACCGACGTCATCGCCGAAACCGTCAGACCGGCGCGGCCCGCCGTTCCGCCGGTGGTGATGATGTTCACGGTCGCCGCGGCACGGCTCATCCCGTCCAGGAAATCGGCGCGCAGACCGGTCATCCTTCCTGCTCCAGAAACGCGCCCACCGTGGTATTGAACGCAAAAGACTGCTCCAGATTGGCAAGGTGGGCGGCGTCGAATTCGGCAAGGCGGGCGCCGGGAATCGTTTCGGCGAGGAAGCGGGCATGTTCGGGCGGAGTCGCGGGGTCGCGGAGGCCCGCGACGACCAGCGTCGGCGCGGCGACGAGGCGCGCGGTCGGGCGCATATCCATATCGCGGATGGCCGCGCTGCAGGCGGCATAGCCCCGCGGATCGGTCGCGAGCAGCATGGCGCGCGCATGATCGACGCGCGCCGGATGATCGCGGCGGAAATCGGGCGTGAACCAGCGTTCGATCACCGCGTCGGTGACGGCCTCCATCCCCTGCGCCGTGACTGCGGCGATCCGGTCCGCCCAGCCGCCGGGCGGCCCCATATAGGCCGATGTGTTCGCGAGCACGAGCCGCAGCAGCCGCTCGGGCGCGCGGTAGCCGAGCCATTGCCCGACCATGCCGCCCAGCGACACCCCCAGGACATGCGCCCGCGCGATCCCCAGATGATCGAGCAGGCCGATGACGTCGCGGCCCAGCCGGTCCATCGAAGAACTGCCGGGCACGACGTCCGAAGCGCCGTGCCCGCGCGGATCGTAGCGAAGAATCGAATAACGCCCCTCGAACGCTTCGAGCTGCGGTTCGAACAGCGCCATCGCGGTGCCGAGCGACGGCGAAAGGAGCAGCACGGGCCGCCCCTCGATCGGGCGATAGTCGAAAGCGATGGTGCAGCCATCGTCGGCGAGAAAACGGCCGGTCATGCGCCGCGCTTTCGCACCGTGAGCTTTTCGATCTTCCGCTCATAATGCACGCCCTGGACGATGCGGTTCACGAAAATCCCCGGCGTATGGATCATGTCGGGGTCGAGCATGCCGGGTTCGACCAGTTCCTCGACCTCCGCCACCGTGACCGCCGCCGCAGTCGCCATCGGCGGGTTGAAGTTGCGCGCGGTCTTGCGGAACACGAGGTTGCCGTGTGTATCGCCCTTCCACGCGCGGACGATCGCCAGGTCGGCGCGCAGCCAGCGTTCGCGGATATAGCGCTTGCCGTCGAACTCCTCGACCGGCTTGCCCTCCGCGACGACGGTGCCGACCCCCGTCGCGGTATAGAAGGCGGGAATCCCCGCCCCGCCCGCACGAATGCGCTCGGCGAGCGTTCCTTGGGGATTGAGCTCCAGTTCCAGCTTGCCTTCGAGGTAGAGCGTCTCGAACAGCTTGTTCTCGCCGATGTAGGAAGAGATCATCTTGCGGATCTGGCCATTGGCAAGCAGCGCGTAGAGGCCGAAGCCTTCGGCGCCGCAATTGTTCGACACGACGGTCAGATCGCGAACCCCATCCTCCCTCATCGCGGCGATCAGGTTTTCGGGATTGCCGACCAGTCCGAAGCCGCCCGACATGACCGTCATGCCGTCGAACAGCAGCCCCTCAAGCGCCGCCGTCGCCGTCGGATAGAGCTTGTTCATGCCGACGCGCGCGAGCGCGACGAAAAGCCTTCGTCGTTGGCTGATTCCGACCGCTGAAGAACGAAGTCGAACAGCACCGCCGGGTTGCCGCCGCTGCGATCCGGAACTGGCAGCAGGCCGTCGCGGGTGCCGAAGGCGAAATCGTCGTGCGCGTGCGGGTCGTCGCCGAAATTGATCTGCGTCGTCAGCGTTCGGTACCCCGGCGCCTCGATAAAGAAATGGACATGGGCCGGCCGATCGCCATGGCGTCCGAGCAGCTTCATCAACTGCTCTGCGGAACCTTCGGGCGGCACGCTGTAGCCGCGCGGCATTTTCGAATGAAAGGCATAGCGCCCATCGGCGCCGAGGCGGATGCGCCGCCGGTTGTTGAAGGGCGACTGCTCGCCCGTCGGATCGAAGTGCGAATAGAAGCCCTTCGAATTGGCGTGCCAGACATGAAGAATTGCATTCTTCACCGGCTCGCCATCGGGACCGGTGATGCGGCCCGACATCGTCAATTCCTCGGTATCGTCGGGGTCGGTGGTCAGATTGACGTCGTTGGTGGTCGTCAGGTCGCCGTCGACGAGCGGCGCGCCCGCGACATAGAGCGGCCCCTCGATCGTGCGCGGCGTTCCGCCGCTGCGTCCTGCCGCTGCATCCTTCGCGTCCATATGAAGATCGAGAAAATGCTCGATCCCGAGGCCGGGGACGATCAGGCCGAACTCACCCGCGCCGCGACCCAGGAAATCGACGCCGCGCCAGAATTCGCTTTCGGAAATGTCATGCCGTTCGACGACGCTCATCAGCGCCTCGAGCAGATCGCGGAGGATCGCCTTCAGGCGTGGGTCCCCGCCCGCCTCGCCGAGCCCGGCGGCGCGGTCGAGAAGTTGCTGCACGGCGTCGGATCGAATGATGTCGGTCATAGTCTTGCTCCCATTTGCTGCCGGCTCAATCGGCGTCGATCGCCGAGGGATGACGGCACAGCGCCGTCACCCGCACATCCATGAACGGATAGAGCGGCAGGCTCGTCATGATGTCGTGAAGTTCGCCGGCATCGGCGACGTCGAAGATACTGACATTGGCGTAACGCCCGGCAACCCGCCAAAGGTGCCGCCACTTTCCGGCGCGCTGCAGAGTCTCGGCCCGCGCCTTCTCGGTGGCCTTCAACGCGTCGAAGGTCTCCTTATCGATGTCGTGCGGCACGTTGACCGTCATTTCGACCATGAACAGCATGGCGGCTTTCCTTCCTTCAATTTCGTGCAAAGCGGCCGAGCCGCGCACGATCGATACGCACGCCCAGCCCCGGCCCGGCCGGAAGCTGAAGCATGAAATCGCGATAGTGCAGCGGCTCTTCGAGCAGTTCCTCGGCGAGCAGGAGCGGGCCGAACAATTCGGTGCCCCATTCCATCGGCGGCCCTGCCGCGAAGAGATGTGCCGACGCCGCCGTTCCGATGCCACCCTCGAGCATCGTCCCGCCATAGAGCGCGACGTGCGCGGCTTCGGCGATCGCGCAGACCTTGGCGGCCGCCGCAAGTCCGCCCGATTGGGCGATCTTGATCGAAAAGACGTCGGCGGCGCCCGCCGTCGCAAAGCGCCACGCGCTCGCCGGGCCGGTCAGCGCTTCGTCGGCCATGATCGCGCAGTCGAACCGCTCGCAGAGCGCGCGCATCCCGGCGACATCCTGTCCGCCGATCGGCTGCTCGATCAGCGCCACTCCCGCCTCCTGAAGCCGTGCGATGCCGTCGACCGCCTGCGTCCGCGTCCAATGCTGGTTGACATCGACCCGCACCGACGCGCGCCCTTCAAAGGCACGGGCGATCGCCGCGACATGAGCGCAGTCTTCCGCCACGCCTCGCTTGCCGATCTTGATCTTGAACATATTGTGGCGGCGCGCGGCGAGCATCGCCTCTCCTTCCTCGATGTCACGCGCCGTCTCGCCGCTCGCGAGAGTCCAGGCGACCGGCAGCGCATCGCAGCGGCGGCCGCCCAGCAATTCCGAAAGCGGCAGCTCTGTCCGCTGGCCCAGCGCATCGAACAGCGCCGTCTCGACCGCGCATTTGGCGAAGCGGTTGCCAACGATGAGCCGGTCGAGCAACGCCATCGCCGCCGCGGGCCGATCGGCGTTGGTTCCGAGGAGAAGCGGCGCAAAATAGGTTTCGATCGCGAGCTTGACGCCCTCGGGGCTTTCCTCGCCATAAGCGAGTCCGCCGATGGTCGTCGCCTCGCCGACGCCGACGATCCCGTCGTCGCGACGGACGAAGACGAGAACGATCGCCTGGGTGGTCATCGTCGCCATCGCCAGGACATGCTGCCGGATGGTCGGCACGTCCGCGATCACCACTTCGATTTTGTCGATACGCGCCATCGGCCCTCTCTTGTTGGAACGACGTCTAACGCAAAGGGCGCCCCGCCCTGCCGAGAGAAGATTTCATGCGGCCCATTCGCGGCGCTAATCGAACATTGTGCGGGAGCGCGCAGCCCTCCTCAAAAAAACAAGCCCGCCCCTTTTCAGAGGCGGGCCAGTCGAGGAGAGTTCGGGAAAACCCGAGCCCTGAACTTAGAACTCGGTCGTCCACTTCACCGACCAGGTGCGCGGATTATAGCTGAGCCGCGGACCGATGAAGCTGAAACCCTCGTTCGCGGTGTAATATTCGCTGGCGAAGAGGTTATCGATGTTGATCGACAGCTTGTTCTGTCCCCAATCCTGCGTGAAGCGCAGGTTGAAGAGACTGACCGGATCGACCTGCGTCGGGAAGGTCAGCGATGCCTGTTCAACCACGCCAAGCGCCGTCCGGCCACGATAGCTCCAGTTGAGCGCGACCGCCGCGTCGCCGCCCGCCAGCGGGAAACGCTGCTCGACGTTCGCCGAGGCCGTCCAGCGCGGCGAGTTGCCGATACGGATGCCGTCGAGCGGCTGGAGGGCCCCGCCCACGAGACCTTCGCCTCGTATATATTTGGCATCGAGATAGCCGACCGAGCCGCCGATCGTCAGCCCATCCGTAACCCGCGCGGTCGCCGACAGTTCGAAGCCCTTCGATCGCGCCTTGGGCAGGTTGGTGACCGAGTCAGCCTGAAGCTGGCGCGAACAGGTGCTGAGATCGAGGCCGGGCGTCACGATGACGATGGCGCCGGTCGATGCGAGGACGCAGAGCGTCTGGCGCGAGGTGAACTGGAAATCCTTCCAATCCATGTAGAAGAGCGCACCCTGCAACAGCAAGCGTCGGTTCATCAGATAGGCGTTGCCGCCAATCTCGTAGTTCCAGAGCTTTTCGCGCCCGAAAGTCGACGATCCGCCGAGCCCGCCATCGGGGTTGGCCTGACCGCCCGCCGGCTTGTAGCCCTTCGACACGCTCGCATAGATCGATGCGTCGTCGTTCGGCTTCCAGTTGATGGCAAGGCGGGGCGAGAAATCATGGGCTGCGCCGGTCGCGAAACGGCCGGTGCGCTGCTCATATCGTCCGCCGGTCACGAAACCGTCATAGACGGGAAGCTGACCCTGCGCGTCCATCAGCGCCTGTTCGGGTGTCAGCTCGCAGGGCCCATTGCCGTCAACGGCAGTCGACGTATCGAGCGGTGTGCCGACGGGGCGACGCGAGCAGGCCGCATAGACATCGCTCCAGCGGTTGGTGCCGCGGTCATAGGAATAGCGGCCACCGACGATGAGCGACAGGGCATCCGTCATATGCCATTCGGCGTTGGCGAAGGCCGCCCAGCCGCGCAGGCTGTTAAAGATGCGGTTTTCATTGGCCTTGTCGCCCGGCGCCCAGGGACCGAGCACCTGTTCGATCAGGATCTGGTTCACCGCGGTGAACTTTTCGCGATAGGCGATGCCGCCGATCGTCCAGTCGATCTTGTTATCTTCGCCGACCGACGAAAGCCGCCCTTCGACACTATAGGATTTGGTGTAGAATTTACCGAGCCGATTGATCGCGCGAATGCCCGATCCGTCGAGATCGAGGAACTGATCCTGGTCAGACTCGGCATAGCCCGCGACGAGAGTCAGCCCCACCTTGTCGCTGAATTCATGATAGGCCTTGCCGATAACCAGCGTCGTTTCGTTGTTCGTGAAATCGCGCGTGTCCTGGTAGAGCGAATCCTTGTTGTTACGGATGCTATCGACATCGAGACCGCCGAGTTGCGGCTGGGTTCCACCCGGCCCGGAGGCCACCCATTTGCGGAACTCGCCTTTTGCGTCGTAGCAGCCGATCCCGCCGAGCAATTCGGGCGTCGCGAGATTATAGGGCAGACCGAAGGCGCCCTGATTGATGCAGCTGCCGATCTTGGCCTGCATCCCCGAATTGTCGATCGTGTGGTTGACCTGGAGGTCGACCGTAGTCGCATCGTCGGGCTGCCAGCGGAGCTGGCCGCGAATGTTGAGATAATCGGCGTCGGTTCCGCCGCCGATCGGGTGACGGTTGCGCAGCGGCCCCTTGGTGGTTTCGCCCTGGACCGACAGGCGCGCGAACAGGCCGTCGGCCACCTTGCCGTTGATGACGCCTGCCAGGCTATAGGTGCTGAAACGGCCGAAGCCCGCATCGATCCGCCCATAGAAATCCTCGGTCGGCTTCTTGGTGCGGATGTTGATCGCGCCGCCTTCCGAGTTGCGGCCAAAGAACACGCCCTGCGGCCCGCGCAGGATTTCGACCGATTCGACGTCGTAGATATTGGGGTTGGCCTGCCCCGAAGCGAGCGTGCCCGCCGAAAATTCATCGACATAGGTCGCGAAGGCGCTCTGCGTCAGAACCTTCTCGCCGCCCTTGAGGTCGGCGATGCCGCGGATCGAAATGACGATCTCGCGCGCGCCGTTACGGCCGCCCTGCTGAAAGGAGACGTTCGGCGTCTGGAGCAGATAGTCCTTCGCATCGCTGTAGTTGCGGTCTTCCAGCGTCTCCGACGAAAAGACGGTGGCGCTGACCGGCACGTCGAGGATCGTCTGCAGCTTGCGCTGCGCGGTGACGACGATCGTGCCGTCGTTCACCTGTTCCTGATCGCCGGATTGCGTGTCGGACTGCGCGGCCGCCGGCGCAGCGAGCGCGAGCGCCATGACCGATGCGCCGATGACGCCGGCCCGTTTCCATTGACGGGACTGAATCATGTGCCGCCTATAAATGTCTGCCATCTGAAATCTCCTCCCAAAGTCCAGTCGAGCGACCCTGTAGAGGTCTCAGGCCCCACCGCCCGATCACGCAATTTTGTTGCGCATTCCGGCCAGGAAACTGGTCCAAATCCGGCCCCGCTCTGGAGGCATTGGAGTTATGGGAACCCCGCTCACCCTCACAAACGAGATAAATTTGCGGGAAACATGAGCCCGGCTCATGGAAGGCGCTCGCCGGATTAGGTCAGGTCATGGCCCCTGTGAGCAGCATTTGATTGTCCACCTGCCGCCCCCGCTTAGTCTTCCGGCTTACGGGTGCTGTCAGGAAGACGAAACTATCGTCGGCGCCCTCAGGGAGGGCTGCAATGACATATCGGAACAGGCTGCTGATCGGACTTGCGACGATCGCGCTGGGAACGGCCTCCGCCGCTGGAGCGACGACCGGCGAAGCCCGCCTGATGCGCTATCCCGACATCAGTGGCCAGCGGATTGGCTTTATCTATGCCGATCGCCTGTGGGTTGCCGACGCGAATGGCGGCAATGCCCGGCCGATCGCCGTCCCCGGCAGCGAACTCAACCGCGTCCGCTTTTCGCCCGACGGCCAGTGGATCGCGCTGACGGCCAAGGTCGACGGCAACGCCGACGTCTATATCGTGCCCGCCGACGGCAGCGCGCCGGCACGGCGGCTGACGCATCACCCGGCCGCGGATCTGGTGGTCGACTGGCGCCCCGATGGCAAAGCGGTGCTGTTCGCATCGACCATGGCGAGCCCGCGCGCCACTTATGACCAGCTCCACACCATCGACGTCGCAGGCGGCCTGCCGCAACGCCTGCCGCTGCCCTATGGCGAAACCGCGGCCTATACGTCCGACGGCAAGGCACTGCTCTTTACTTATCAGCGCGATTTTCAGGAAGAGGCCTGGAAGCGCTATTACGGCGGCCGCGCGCCCGACATCTGGCGTTTCGACTTCGCCACCGGCGCGACGCAAAAGCTGACCGATCATCCGTCGTCGGATTCGATGCCGATGCAGATTGCCGGGCGCACCTATTTCCTGTCCGAACGCGACGCCGCCGGGCGATCCAACATCTGGCGCCTCGGCGAGCAGGGCGCGGCGGACAGCGCCGTAACCGCCTATATCGACACCGACGTCCGGCGCCCGGCGACCGACGGATCGCGCATCATCTTCGAGGTCGGCGGCGGCCTTGCGATCTTCGACCCGGCAACGGGCGGCACGACGGCGGTGACCGTTCGCATCGATCCGGCATCCGTCGTGAAAGCCCCTGAAAAAATGCCGGTGGGCGACCGGATCACCAGCGCGGCGCTGTCCCCCGGCGGCGTGACGATCGAGGCGCGCGGCGATATCTTCACCTATGACCGGAACGGCCGGGCCGTTCGCAACATCAGCGCGACCTCGGGCTTCGCCGAACGCTTCCCGCGCGCCAATGGACGCGGCGACATCGCCTATGTGAGCGACGCCGACGGCGAATATGCACTTTATGTGAGGCCCGCCGATGGCTCGACGTCCCGCAAGATCGCCGATTTCGGACCCGGATTTCGCTATTCCCCTTTCTGGTCGCCCGACGGCACCCGCATCGCCATCTATGACCAGGAGCAGACGCTGTGGATCGTCGATGTCGCGAGCGGCGCCAAGACGCGCGTCGACCAGGGAAAATGGGGCTACCACCCCGAAATGGTCGAAGCGACCGCCTCCTGGTCGCCCGACAGCCGCTGGCTCGCCTACGCGCGCGGGCTCGACAACCGCAACAACGCCCTCTTCCTCTTCGATACGCAAAGCGGTGAGCGGCACCAACTGACCTCGGGCGCGTTCGACGACTTCGCGCCGATGTTCGAGGCAAGCGGCAATTATCTGCTGATGCTGTCGCGCCGCCGGTTCGCCCCGACCTTCGGCGATGCCGGTTTCGACGCGACCTGGACCTATACCAACGGCACCGTCGCGACCATTCTGCCGCTGCGGGCGAATGTCGCCGCGCCCGGCGATCTGGGCTGGGTCGCGCCGGCAAGGCAGGCGGCGGTCGTCATCGACATCGCGGGGGCCGAACGGCGACTGAAGCCGTTGCCGCCCAAGTCCGGGCTACTCGCCGCGATCCGGCCCGTCGACGGCGGATATGTGCTGATCCGCCAGGGCGACGGCGACGGCGACAGCCAGTTGGAGCGCTATGATTATGGCAAGGATGCCGCGCGCATCCTGCAATCCGGCAAGGGACTGACCCTCGCCGACGCGAACGCCGGCGAGATACTGACGCGCATCGACACGCAGCTCTATCGCGTCGATGCCGCGAAGGGGCAGCCCGCGAAGATCGACGGAACCCGGCTGGTCGCCACCGTCGATCATGCGGCCGAAGCCCAGCAGATGTTCAACGACGCCTGGCGCTATGGCCGCGACTTTTATTACGATCCCGGCCTGCACGGAATCAACTGGAATGCCGTCCGCGCGCGCATGGCGCCGCTCGTCCCCTATGTGACCAACGACGACGACCTGACCTTCATCGTGCGCGAGATGATGGGCGAGCTCAACGGCGGCCATGTCTATGCTTCGGCAACCGCCCCGCGGCCGCGCGGCGATGCGACCAATGTCGGCCTGCTAGGTGTCGATTTTGCACCCGATAACGGCCGGTATCGCATCTCGAAAATCTATCGGACAGGCGCGCGCGCCTATGAGGTCCGCTCGCCCCTCGACGATGCCGCGCTCGACGTCCGCGAAGGCGACGAACTGCTCGCCGTGAACGGCAAGCCGCTATCGGGCAGCACCGACCCATGGGAGGCTCTCACCGGCCTTGCCGGCAAGGAGGTCGACCTGAGGATCGCACGCGGCGACGGGGCGGAGCGCACCATCCGGGTCAAGACGCTGACCAGCGAGCGCAAGCTGCGCGAACTCGCCTGGGTCGAAGAGAATCGGAAAAAGGTCGATGCCGCATCCGCGGGACGCATCGGCTATATCTATGTCCCCAATACGAGCGCCGAGGGGCAGACCGAACTGATGATCCAGTATCGGTCGCAGTTCGACAAGGACGCGCTGATCGTCGACGAACGCTTCAATACCGGCGGCGCCCTCGGCGACCGCATGGTCGAACTGCTCCATCGCCCGCCGCTCGTCTATTTCCGGGCCCGCAACAGCAGCGACTATCCGCTTCCCGAACTCGCACATCGCGGCCCCAAGGCCATGATCACCAATGGCTGGAGCTATTCAGGCGGCGACGGCTTTCCGCTGCTGTTCAAGACGGCGAAGGTCGGGCCGCTGATCGGAACGCGAACGTGGGGCGGACTGATCGGCCCGGGCCTGTCGCTGCCGCTCATCAACGGCGGCTTCATCTCGCCCGCCCCCCAGCGCGTCTACACCGTCGACGGGCGCTGGGCCGAAGGCAATGAAGGCGTGAAGCCCAATATCGAAGTCGACAACGACCCGGGGCTGCTTGCCCGCGGCATCGATCAGCAACTCGATGCCGCGATCAAGCTGCTGCTCGATCAGGTGAAAGACGCAAAGCCCGTCCCCATCCCCTCCTTCCAAGGTCCGAACGACTGGAATCCCGCCTTGAGAAAGGAGAAATGATAGTGAAGAGACTGACACTCTGGCTTGCCGCCTGCGCCGCGATCTGCACCCCGGCGCTCGCCCATGAAGAGCGCGCGGAGGCTCCGGCCGCGGCGGCCGCGCCCGCCACCCCGGCGCGCGACAAGGTCAAGCTGATTCAGGCCGGCTGGCTGCTCGGCGTGCCCGGCCAGCAACCGCAGCGCGAGCGGACGATCGTCGTCCGCAACGACCGGATCGAGCGGATCGACAGCGGCTATACCGCCCCCGAAACCATCGTGGACGCCGACGTTGAACTGATCGATCTGCGCGATCGTTTCGTCCTGCCCGGCATGATGGACATGCACGTCCACCTGTCGTCGAATTCGCGCGGCGATGCGCCCTTCAAGATCAAATATGCGGCGGACGACCTGCCCGGCGCCAGCGTCGAGGAGCGCGACGACGTCACCCATCTCGTCGATGCGATCGGAAATGCGCGCAAGACGCTGATGGCCGGATTCACGACCGTCCGCGACCTCGGCAGCGCCGGCTGGAACATCGTCGCGCTGCGTGATGCGGTCGCCGCCGGCAAGCTCGAAGGCCCCCGCATCCTGACCGCGGTATCGATCGTCCGCCCCGGGGCAGGCACCGGACCCGGCGCCTGCTCGGGCGTCGAAGGCTGCCGCCGCGTGACCCGCCAGCAGATCGACATGGGCGCCGACCTTATCAAAATCTATGCGACCTGCAGCGGCAGCCTGCCGTGCGGGCTACAATATGCACCGCCGGTCTTTCTCGACGACGAATTGAAGGCGATCGTCGAAACCGCCCATTCGCGCCAGTTGCGGGTCGCCGCCCACGCGCATGGCGAGGAAGGCATCCGCGCCGTGCTGCGCGCCGGGGTCAATTCGGTCGAGCATGGGTCCTACACCCCCGCCGACAGTTTCGAGACTTTCAAGAAGAACGGCGCCTTCCTGGTTCCGACGATGTCGGTTCACGCCAATATCGAAAAGGACATCAAGACGGCGACCGGCCCGATGCGGGCGGTCATGCAGAATTTCCTCGACAAGCACGGCCCGCGGATGATGGCCGCCTGGCGCGCGGGGGTGAAGATCGCGGCCGGCACCGACGCCGGCGTTTCGGTTCACGGCGAAAATGCCCGCGAACTGGAATATTATGTGCGCGAAGGCATGCCCGCGGCGGATGCGATCAAGACGGCGACGGTCAACGCCGCCAGCCTGATCGGCCGCGAACAGGATCTCGGCACGATCGAGAAAGGCAAGATCGCCGACATCATCGCGGTAAGCGCCGATCCGCTCGCCGACATCACCGCGCTGCAACACGTCGATTTCGTCATGAAGGACGGCCGGGTGTTCCGCGACGACCAGGCGGCGAAGCGGCCATGACCCTTTCGCCGGCCCATCGTTCGATCTTCCTGACCGGCCCCTTTTCCGGCGACGGAATGCGCGTCGCGATCAAGGATTGCATCGATGTCGCCGGCGAAACCACCGCCGCCGGCAGCCGCGCGCTCGCCGCGCGCCCGCCGGCGGCGCGCGACGCGGCGGTGGTCGCACGCCTGCGCGGCGCCGGCTGCACCATCGCCGGCCGCGTCACCATGCACGAACTCGCCTATGGCGTGACGGGCGTCAACGGCTGGACCGGAACCCCGATCAACCCCGCCTACCCGCACCTCGTCCCGGGCGGATCGTCGAGCGGGTCGGCGGCGGCGGTCGCCGCGGGACTCGTCGATGCGGCGATCGGGACCGACACCGGCGGATCGATCCGCGTCCCCGCCGCCTGCTGCGGCATCGTCGGATTCAAACCGACCTTCGGGCGCGTCAGCCGGGACGGCCTGACCCCCGCGTCGAGCAGCCTCGACTGCGCGGGCCCTTTCGCGCGGTCGGTCGCCGCTATCGAGCGGATCATGGCGATGCTGGTCCCCGACTGGCGCGATACGCCGACGCCCCGCGCGCCGCGGGTCGCCTTCATGGCCGATGCCGGTGACGAGGCGATCCTGACCATCGCCCGCGCCGCCGCCGCGGCGGCCGCTGCGATCACCCCCATGACGCTGCCCGGCCTGGCCGCCGCTCAGCAAGCCGGGCTCCGCATCATCGGCCGCGAATGCTGGGATGCCTTCGCGCCGCTGATCGACGGCGGACTCGTCGGACGCGACGTCCACGACCGCCTGCTCGCCGCCTCGCGGGTCACCGATGCCGATCTGACCGAAGCGGAGGCGGTTCGCCAAAGGTTCGGAGCTGAAGTCGAGGCCCTGCTCGCGGACTTCGACGCCGTCGCCCTGCCGACGCTGCCCGCCGCGCCGCCGAGCCTGCTCGCGGCAACGGACCCGGCGGCGGCGCTCCCGATGACGGCCAATTGCCGCCCGTTCAATCTGTCCGGGCATCCCGCGATCGCCTTGCCCGTCGGCGAGGCCGGCGGCGCGCCCGTGTCGCTCCAGCTCGTCGGCCGCAAGGGCGGCGATGAAGCGCTCTGCGCGCTCGCCCGCACCATCCCCCTGTTCATGAAAGGAGAAACCGCATGACGGCGACCCCGGCCCTCGGACTTGCCAGCCCGCATCTCCAGCCCCTGCTCGACGATATCCGCGCCAGGCGGGCCGATCTGCACCGGCTGGGACATATTCCGCAGGATATCGTCGAACAATTCCAGAAGATCGGCCTCTATCGCGCGTTCGTGCCCGAACAGTTCGGTGGCGGTGCGATGACGCCGATGGAATTTCTGCGCCTTATCGAAACCATCTCGGCCGCCGACGGGTCCGCCGGCTGGGTCGCGAGCTTCGGCTTCGCGAGCAAATATCTGTCGTCGCTTCCCGCCTCGACGCTCGCCACCCTGTATCGCGAAACGCCCGACGTCGTCTTCGCGGGCGCGGTCTTTCCGCCGCAGCCGGTCACGCCCGAGGGCAAAGGCTATCGGGTTCGCGGCCGCTGGGGCTTCGGCTCGGGCTGCATGGGCGCCTCGCTGATCGGCGTCGGCGTGCGGATCGAGGGCGAAAGCGGCGGCCTGCCGCGCATGGCGGTCATGCCGCGCGAACAGGTCCGGATCGAGGAGAATTGGGACACGATCGGCATGTTCGCGACCGGCAGCCACGATCTGGTCGTCGAGGATGTGCTGGTGCCCGAGGAATGGACGCTGATCCGCGGTGCGGCGCCTTCGATCGATACCGCCGCCTATCGCTATCCGACGATGGCGATGGCCGCCCAGGTGCTCGCGATCGTCGCGGCGGGCGTCGCGCGCGAAGCGATCGACGAGGCCGTGAAGCTCGCGACGCGGAAAAATTCGATCACCGGCGCGCCCTCGATGGCCGACCGCCCCGCCTTCCAGACCGCGCTCGCGCAGATGGAGGCGCAGCTTCGTTCCGCCCGGGCCTGGTTCTATGAAGAGACCGAGGCGATGTGGGACCGGGTTTCGCGCGGCGACGCGGTGGCGGTCGAAGAGGTCGCGGCGCTGCGGATCGCATCGACGCACATCGCCAGGACCGGCGCCGATGTCACGCGCCGCGCCTTCGAAATGGCGGGCACGACCGGCATCTTCAACAGCCACCCGCTGTCGCGCCTGCTGCTCGACGCGCTGGTCGTCGCGCAGCACGCCTTCATGAACGACGGAACATGGCAATCGGGTGGCGCGGTGCTGCTCGGGAAGTCGCCGCCGCCCGGTTATCCCTGAACGCGAAATGCCCCGACCGATTACGAGGAAAGATCATGACCGACCAACCCAGGAAAATCCGCGCCCTGTTCTGCGGCGCCGTGCTGCAGGGCTTTTTCGACCTGCCCGGCAAGGACATCCCCACCGTCCTCAAGGCGACCGGCGGACTGCTGCGGCAGATTCGCGAAATGCCCGGCGTCGAGGTGCTCGGCACCTTCGACGACGATGAAACGATGGTCGGCACGTCGCCGACCGGCTGGCCCTGGACCTTCTACATCATGGCCGACGTGCCCGACCGCGATACGGCTGTCGCGATCTGCGGCCTGTTTCGCACGATCGAGGTCGGCGAGCACAGGCTGTGGAAATATATGCGCGTCGAAGCCCGCCTCGGCCGTGAACTGGTGATGCCCGAATGACCGATGGCGCGATCCTCGCACGGCTCGACCGGCTGGAGGCGGAAAGCGCCATCCGCCGGGTCGTCGCGCGCTATTTCCAAATTTGCGACGACCTCGGCCCCGACACGCCTTTCGGCGAACTCGGCGACTTGTTCACCCGCGACGCCCGCTGGGAAGGCAAGGGCCGCTACCGGCAGGCCTTCGGCGGCTATGACGGCCGCGACGCGATCGTCGCAATGATCCGCGGCTATTGCCTGCCCACGCCGCATTTCGCGATGACGGCGCATTTCCTTTCGTCCGAAACGATCGTCGTGACCGGCGACCGGGCGAGCGGCCAATGGATGATGCTCCAGACCTCGACCTACTCGGACAACCGCGCCGACCTGCGCAGCGCCGCGCTCGCGCTCGATTTCGCTCGCGAAGAGGGCCGATGGCGGATCGCCGCGTTCCGCACCCGAAACCTGTTTTCCCGCCGCGTCGATCACTGGACCGACACGGCCGACATCCCCGTGCCCGGCACGGCCAATATCGGAGCCGACCAATGACAAGCAGAGATTTCGACGCGCTCGTCCTTCCCGACCGCGTCCACAGCTCGCTCTATCGCGACCCCGCGATCTTCGAAGAGGAAATGGATCGCATCTTCAACCGCAGCTGGGTGTGGGTCGCGCATGAAAGCGATATTCCGAAGGCCGGCGATTTCCTGACCACGCATGTCGGGCGCCAGCCGGTCATCGTGAACCGCGACCGCAAGGGCGATATCCGGGTCATGGTCAACCGCTGCCGCCACCGCGGCGCAACGGTGTGCGAAGCGCGGCGCGGCAATGCGGCGGGTTTCGTCTGCCCCTATCACGCCTGGACCTATTCGCAGGACGGCAGCCTGCGCGGCGTGCCGCTGCCCAAGGGATACAAGGATTTCGACAAGGCCGAATATGGCCTGGTCCAGCTTCGCGTCGAAACCTATGCCGGGCTGGTCTTCGCGACCTTCAATCACGACATCGAGCCGCTCGATACCTTCCTCGGCCGCGCGAAGCCGTGGATCGACCTGTTCATGAAACAGGGCGGCGGCTTCCCGGTAAAGACCATGGGCGAGCATCGCTTCACCTTCCCGGGCAACTGGAAGATCCAGCTCGAGAACACGACCGACGCCTATCATTTCCCGATCGTCCACAAGAGCTTTCTGACCTCGCTCGACAATGCGACCGAGGATCTCTTCTCCTTCATGGACGCCGGCGGCTATGTCGAGGATCTCGGCAACGGGCATAGCGTGATGGTGATGATCCCCGAACTCGTCGACCTCGACGACAATCTGGACGCCGACATCCCCGATCGCTTCGCCGACATCGCCGAGGAATTGCGCAGGGATTATCCGGAAGAACAGGTCCGGAAAATCGTGCGTGCGATCGGCGGGTCGGGTTTCAACCTCAACCTCTTTCCCAACCTCGCCTGCTCGATGGCTTTCTTCCGCGTCCTGCGCCCGCTCGCGGTCGACGAGACCGAGATCAGGCACATCGCGATCGGCATGGACGGCGGTCCCGACATCGCCAACCGCGCGCGGCTGCGCCTGCACGAACATTTTCAGGGCCCGATGGGGTTCGGCACGCCCGACGACGCCGAAGCCTGGGAGCGGGTGCAGCGAGGTTCGGCGGGATCCGCCGACCCCGCGTGGATCATGGTCAATCGCGGCGAAGACAAGACCGCCGCCAATGCGGGCGACGTGACCGCCGAAACCGGTATGCGCGCTGCCTATCAGATGTGGAAAAGGATGATGTCGGCATGACCCGAACGATCGAGACCATCACCTTCGAAGATGCGGTACGATTCATCTCGCTCGAGGCCGATTGCCTCGACCACCGCGATTATGCCACCTGGCTCGGACTGTGGGCGAAGGACGGCATTTATGCCATTCCCATCGACCCGGATGCAGAGGATTTCGCCGACCGGCTGAACTATGCCTATGACGATGCGGCGATGCGCCGGATGCGGGTATCCCGCCTGACGAGCGGCGAATCGATGTCGGCGCGCGATGCGTCGAACACGCTGCGCAGCCTGTCGCGTTTCCGGATGCTCGATGACGAACCGGCATCGGACGTCCGAATCCGCTGCGCGCAGCATCTGGTCGACTACCGGCGCGGCGCCTATCGCACCTATGCCGCCAACGTCACCTACCGGCTGCGCGTCGAGGATGGCGGCATCCGCCTCGCCGAAAAGGTCGTGCGCCTCATCAACTCGACCGACGCGCTTGCGGGCATGAGCTTCCTGCTGTGACCCCACCCGCCTGCCATAATGTCGCGATCGTCACCGGCGCCGCCGGAGGGCTCGGCCAGGTCATCGCGCGCCGCCTGGCCGCCGACGGCTTTCGCGTTCTGCTGACCGATATCGATGGGGAGGCTGTCGCACGCGCCGCCGGAACGATGGCGGGCGATGTCGCACCGCTGGCGATCGACGTGCGCGACCCGGCGCAGTTCGAAGCCGCCTTCGCCGCGGCAACCGCGCGCTGGGGCGGCGTCGGGGTGCTGGTCAACAACGCCGCGCTCACCCGCACGACGCCCTTGTTCGAGATTTCTCCCGAAGAGTTCGACGCCGTGACCGCGGTGGCGCTGAAGGGATGCTTCCTCGGGTGTCAGACTGCCGGACGCCATATGCGCGCGCAGCGCTATGGCCGGATCGTCAACATCGCCTCGCTGGCCGGACAGAATGGCGGCGCCGCGACCGGCGCCCATTATGCGGCGGCCAAGGGGGGCATCATGACGCTGACCAAGGTCTTCGCGCGCGACCTCGCCGCCGATGGCGTCACGGTCAACGCCATCTCGCCGGGGCCGCTCGACCTCGACTCGGTCCGCGATCTCCTCCCGCCCGATCGGCTCGCCGCGGTGGTTGGCACCATTCCCGCCGGCACCCTCGGCGACCCCGACTATATCGCCCGTCTCGTGTCGCTCCTCGCGTCGCCGCAAGCCGTTTCGGCGGTCGGCGCGACGTTCGACGTCAACGGCGGGCTCTATCTGCGATAAGGATCGAACAATGCCCTGGACCCGCGACGAAATGGCGGCCCGCGCCGCGCGCGAACTGCGCGACGGCTATTACGTCAATCTTGGCATCGGCATCCCGACGCTGGTCGCCAACCATATTCCGGACGGCGTCCAGGTGACGCTGCAATCCGAAAACGGCATGCTCGGCATCGGCCCCTTTCCCTATGAGGACGACGTCGATGCCGATCTGGTCAACGCCGGCAAGCAGACCATCAGCGAGCTTCCCCACAGTTCCTATTTCGACAGCGCCGCGAGTTTCGCGATGATACGCGGCGGCCATATCGATGTCGCGATTCTCGGCGCGATGGAGGTCAGCGAGGACGGCGACATCGCGAACTGGACGGTTCCGGGCAAGATGCTGAAAGGGATCGGCGGGGCGATGGATCTGGTCGCCGGCGTGCGGCGGATCATCGCCGTCATGGATCATTGCGCGAAGGACGGCCGTCCCAAGTTCGTGCCGCAATGCACGCTTCCGCTTACGGGGCAGAATGTCGTCGATATGATCATCACCGACCGCGCGGTCTTCGCGCGCTCTGCGCCCGAAGCGCGGTTCGAGATCATCGAACTGGCCCCCGGCGAGACCGAAGCGGGCGTGCGGGCATCGACATCCGCCCGCATTGCCTGAATCACGGGGGGCGCCGGCAACGTCGCGCCTTTTTTCCCAGGGATTGTGGGGCTTCGGCTTTCAGTTGTCCGATTATGGAAAAACCGTGTTCCCCCGCGAAGGCGGGGGAACACGATACTATCCTCATATCAGTCCACACGTGGCTGAATCCCCACAATCCCTAGACCATCGGCCTCAAAACGACATTGCCGACCCAGGCAGCGCTGCGCGGGCCGGCAATGGAGGAACGCGATGACGGCAGCGGGGCAAAGCCGTTATTCTTCGTCCTTGACCACCCGGCCCGCCGCCATGACGAAAGTGACATGCTGCAGGGTTGCGACATCGTCGAGGGGGTTGGCGCCCGTGGCGATGATATCGGCGCGTTTCCCCGCTTCGATCGTGCCGATTTCCGCGTCCAGACCCAGAAGTTTTGCGGCATTGGTCGTCGCGGTGCGCAGGACATCGCCCGGAGTCATGCCGATCTTCCGATACCACAGAAATTCCAGAGCCTGCTTGCCGTGGGGCGTGATGCCCGCGTCGGTGCCGAAGGCGATCGGAACACCCGCCCGATAGGCCGCCCCGATATTGTTGGGCATATTGTCGAGAAACCCCCGAGTGATCGCCCGCGTCTGGGGGTCGGCCCTGTCATACCCGGCCTGCAGGCTGTTCAGCACGACCATCGTCGGCACAAGGAAGGCTCCGCTCTTCTTGAACAGGGCAATCGAACCCTTGTCGAGAAACCCTCCGTGCTCGATCGAATCCACCCCGCCGGCCAGCGCCGCATCGATCCCGGCAGTACTGTGCGCATGAGCGGCCACCTTGCGCCCGGCCGCATGGGCGGTGGTCACCGCGGCGACGATCTCATCATCCATCATCTCGGACGGCGCGGCGCCCAGGCGCGGATCGTTCCCGCCCTTGGTCGTCGCAATCTTGATGACGTCCGCTCCGTGCATGATCTGCGTGCGGACTGCCTTGCGGCACTCGAAAGGGCCATCGCAGATTCCCGAAGCGTGAAATCCTGCGAAGCCCCCGCTTTCGGGAACGGCAATGTCGCCATGCCCATGACCATTGGTCACCGAAATGATATCGCCTGCCGCCAGAATGCGCGGGCCGTCGAAACGGCCCTTGTTGATGGCATCACGAACGGAAAAGATCGCATCGGAAAAGGCTCCGACGTCGCGAACTGTCGTGAAACCGGCCGCCAGCGTCTTGCGGGCATTTTCCAGCGCGACCAGCGCCGCGTCGGCATCGCTCTGATTCAGCTTCGGCGGCCAGCCGATCGTCAGATGCACATGCGCGTCGATCAGCCCAGGCAGCACGGCAGACCGGGACAGGTCGATCACCGCCGCGACAGGTTCCCCAATGTCGGCCGCGCTCAGAAACCCGGGCCGGATCGCCTCGACCTTGCCGGCGCGAACGACGATCGTCTGGTCTTTCAGCGGCGGACTGCCAGGGACCGCGATCAAAAGGCCCGCATGGATGATCGTTGCGGCCGTCACGGCGTCCGAGGCGACCGGCGCCGCGCTGCTCGGCTTGATTGTTGCCGATGGCGAAGCGTCCGCCGCCAGGGCTGAAAAAGTCAACAATGCCGAGCTCATTGCCGTTAGCAGAGCCAAATTCCGCCGAATCATCGATTCCCCTCTCGTTTGCGTTGACGTCCCGGTTTGGCGGGTAAAGCCAAAGAGATGCCGTTTGACCGCTATCATTCGGATGACCCCGGAACGCATGATTTTTCCTAATGGCGATGGCCGGTTCGACGCGCTCGACGAGGACCCGGCCGACCCGGCCACGGCGGCGGAGAAGCTCGCCCCGTGATTACGGCCTTCCCTTCAAGGGAGCCGCCGACGCGCCCGGACATGGAGCCCGGCCTTCAAGGAATGACCCTCTTGTCATTGAGGAAGTCGACATCGGGATTTTCTCCGATGAAGGTCGATATATAATCCACATAGGGAAACTCGCCGCCCCAAGCCGGCTTCGTGAACGCGGGCGGGGTGTCGACGAAGGCCTTGCGCCACGCCCGATAGTCGTCGAACCACAGTTCCTCGACGCGGCCGTAGCGCGGCCGGTTGTCCGGGGCGAGCTTCTCCGCCGCCGTGGCCGGGTCCTCGAGAGTGCGATAACCGAAATATCGCCGCAAGCCCGGCACCTTCGCCATTTCCGGGACGTGCGTGCCGAGCAGCCATTTGTCGCCCTCTGCCTCGCTGACCCCCGCGGGATAGCGGAGATAGATCACCCAGCGGAAATAGGGAGTCTCCTTGGGCGGAACCCGCCCCTGAAGATAGACCTGCTGGGGATTGACCGGGACGATCACCGGCTGCGACCGCGCGAAGGAGCGGTCCGCCCAGCCGCCCGGCGGCGGATCGAGCATGTCGACGAGCGGATTATTCCGTCGGCCCTCGGCGAAATCGCCGAGACTGTCGTAATAGATTTCGGTCATCCGCCCGCGCCACACATGATAGCGCCGGGCGACGTCGTTGGGCACGATGTAACTGCGATAGGACAGATAATTCTTCTGCCAGGCGCGCATGGCGCGGTGCATTTGCTGCGAATGATAGGTCATGTACCAGCGATCGAGCGCGCCCAGGTTAGTCAGGTCGGGAACGTCGATCATGATGTAAATCTTGACGGCTTTCGGGTCCGCCGTGTCCGCCCTCGCCGGAACCCCGGCCGCGAGCGCTGTTGCAAGGAACAGGCATAATCCGGTCACCCATGTCCGCATCGCCGCGTCTCCTTCATGCCAGGCCCAAAGCGACGAGCTTGTGCGGCCACACGCGGAATCCCATCGCGTAAACGATCCGCTGCTGCCCATCGATCGAATAGGTCATCGGCGCGCCGAGCACATGGCCGGGGAGCGGTGTTTCCGCCACTAGCTCACCGGTCAGCTTGTCATAGGCGCGCAGCACCTTCTTCGCGTGGCGCGGATCGTGCGGGCCCTCGCCGACGAAAAGCAAGGTCTTGGTCGCCAGCGGCGCGGTGCGCTGCTCCGACCCGATCCATCCGAGCCTGAAGGGCGCGAACCGCGGATCGTCGGTTGCGCCCGGCCCGTTGGCCCGCATCCAGAGATGCTGGCCCGTGTTGAGATCGATCGCGGTGATCCGGCTGTAGGGCGGCTTGATCAGTGGCAGCCCGGCCGGGCCGTTCACCACCCCCGCCGCGCCGGCGATCTCGGTATTCACGGGTCCGGCGGTCGCGAGCTTGCCATTGTCGTCGAGCGCGAGCTGCGAGACCGAGGAGTGCGAGGTGACATAGAGAATCCCGGTTTCGGGATCGACCGCCGCCCCCTGCCAATTGGCGCCGCCGGTCCAGGTGGGATGGATCAGGGTCGGCGTCCTGCCGACCGGCGTATAGAGCGGACCGTAGCGATAGCGCGACAAGATCCGCTTCGCCTCTTCCTTGATCTCCGGCGTGAAGTCGACGAGCAGATCTTCGCTCATGCCCTGCGATTCGAACGGCAGCGGCCACGTCGGATGCGGCTGGGTCGGGGCGCTATGCTCGGTCGCGAGCTCGCTTTGCGGGACCGGCCGCTCCTCGATCGGCCAGACCGGCTTGCCGTTGGTCCGGTCGAAGACGAACAGAAACCCCTGCTTGCTCGCCTGCGCGACCGCCTTGATCGGTTTGCCGTCGACAATGATGTCGACGAGGTTGGGCGCGCACGGCAGGTCATAGTCCCAAAGGTCGTGATGGACGCATTGGTAATGCCAGCGGCGCTTGCCCGTCTCGATGTCGAGCGCGATCAGGCTGTTGGAGAACAGATTGTCGCCCGGGCGGCGCCCGCCATAGACATTGTCAGTCGCGCAGGTGCCGGGCAGATAGACGAGCCCAAGCTCTTCATCGGCGCTCATCGGCGCCCAGATGTTCGCGTTGCCGTTCCGTTCGGCGCTCCCGTCGCGCCAGCTATCATATCCGAACTCGCCCTTCACCGGCACCGTGTGGAAGGTCCAGCGAAGCGCCCCCGTGCGCGCGTCGAACCCGCGCACGTCGCCGGGCGGCATGATCGGCAGCACGGGCTGATCGTCGATATAGCCGCCGACCACCACCATGTTCCGCGCAATCAGCGGCGGGCCGAAGCCGCCGTAAAGCACGCTCGGCTTCATCGGAACGGGCCGTTGCAGCCCGACCCGGCGCAGATCGATCTCCCCATTGGTGCCGAAATCGGCAATGGGCGTCCCGGTCGCGGCATCGAGCGCGATCAGCCGGGCATCGCAGGTGGCGAGGAATATCCGGCGGTCGTCGCCATCGGCCCAATAGGCGACGCCGCGATGCTGAAAGCCCTTCGTGCTCGGCTTGCCGTTGGTCCAGGCTTCGGGATTATAGACCCAGATCGTCCGGCCGGTGCGCGCGTCGATCGCCGCCGCCTGGCTCATCGCGGTGGCGACATACAGAACGCCATCGACCATGATCGGCGTGACCTGGAACTCGCCGGGCCGAAGGTCGGGGTGCGCGGCGATGATGTCGCGGTCGGGCGATTCCCATTCCCAGACGACCTGCAACTGCGCAGCGTTGGTGCGATCGATCTGCGCCAACGGCGAATATTTGGCCGAATTGTTGAGCCCGCCATAGGTGGGCCAGTCGGTGCGAAGGGCATCGGCGGCAGCGGCGCGCTCGCGCGGCTTGCCCGCCTTCGCGCGCGCGAAGACGGCGCCGGGCATGGCGAGACCGCTCGCCCCGGCGAGCAGGAAGGTGCGGCGCGACGGAGCCTTGGTCATCGATTCCCTCCGAACGCACGGCCCGGTTCCGGGTGGAGCGAGCGGCGCGTGATGAGCACGGTGGCGCGGGCCGCGCCGGCGGCGACGTCGCGCTGGCGCGACTTGATCGCCGCCGCCATCAGTTGATGCGCGTAGAGCGATTCGATCTCGGACTCGACCGAACCGGGCCGATGCAGCCGCTGCTGCCACAGCGCCAATCGGCCGACATGGATCAGCATGCGCCGCGCGATCGGGCTTCCCGAATGCTTGCCGACGAAAGCACCGATGGTGAAGGATATCTGATACATCTTCCCCTTGTCGGCGGTGTCGGGCAACAGCGCGGCGTCGCCGGGGACGAGGCGGTCGAGCTCGGCGAAGGCCGCCTCGGGCATACGCTCGGCGGCCAGCGCGGCGCAGCGGGCATAGACATCCTCGAGGATGCCCAGAATGTCGAGGAACTGGTCGATGTCGATATTGGTGACGCGCGCGCCGCGCCACGGCAGGATCTCGACGAAGCCGACCTGCGCGGCCAGGCGGAGCGCCTCGCGCGCCGACGGCCGGCTGACCTGATAGCGATCGGCGATCTCCTGCTCGCGCAGCGGCATTCCGGGCTGGAGCCGCTGAACGATGATCTCGCGGATCAGCGCTTCCGACAGCCACGCATCGGTGGTCCGGTTGTCGCTCGCGCCCCTGGGCCTGATCATCTTCTTCACCATCGCCCTCGAACCGCGGCCCTAGTTCAGCCCGATCGACCGGAGGAATGCGTCAGCCGCATCGGTATAGGCGCCGCCGGTTCCGAGCAGCGCGTTGATCTCGCCATGCGTCATATCGACCGGGAAGGTCGTGACCCGCGCACCCAGCGCCTGCGCCTGCTTGGCGAAAGCCTCCGCCGGGGGACAGGCATCGGCGCGCTTCGACGAACAGACCAGCAGCATCGGCGCCGGCGCGACCTTGAGCCGCAGGGCCGGCGATGCCGCGCTCCACAAGGCCCGGTCGGTTCCGAACGCCCGGTCATAGAGGTCGAAATGCCGCCGCTCCATGATCGCGACGACATCATAGGCTGCGCTGTCGAGCGCGATCGTGCCGAGCCAGGGCCTGGCGCCGGCGTCGCGGGCAATCTCGGGCGCCGCCGCGAGCAGCGACACCAGATGCGCTCCCGCCGAATGGCCCATCAGCACGACACGCGCCGGATCGCCGCCCCATTTCGCGGCGTGGCCCTGGATATAGGCCAGCGCGGCGGCGACATCGCCCGCCTGAACCAGCGGGTTGGCGTTCGGCACCATCCGATAGTTCACCGACACCATGATATAGCCTTTAGGAAGCCAGTGATTCACCTTGTTGTCGATGACGGGGGGACGCGCCTTGTCGCCGCGCCACCAGCCGCCTCCGTGCACCATCACGATCATGGGCGCGCGGTCGGCTTTCGCGGGTCGATAGACATCGAGGCGCTGCGCAGGATCGCCGCCATAAGCGATATCGCGTTCGATCCGGGTTCCGGCGGGCGGCGGGACATGCTTCATCGGCGCGTCGTCCGCCCACGCCCCCGCCCCTGCCCGCGCGAAGCCGCGTTGCTGGGCCGCCGCACCCGCGCCGATCACCGCGCACGCCGCCAGGGCGCCGGCGAGAAGAAATTTGGTCGTTGCCGTCATTGTCGACTCCTATCGATGTCGCGCCCATCGCGCCGCGATGGCTCAGCGGACCATGTCCATCAGATGCTGCCAGAGCTGCTGATCGAAATTCTTGTCCGGTGCGGCGGCGCCGGTCCTGACGACGACGAGCCCGCGGCTGGGAACCACATAGAGCTGGTTGTCGAACGCCCCGAGCGCGGCCACCATATCGGCGGGTGCGGCCGGCACCAGCGGGCCGTCCCGTCGCCCGCGCGGACCGATCACATAGGCGCTGCCGTTGAGCCACCACAGCCGCCCATAGGCCGGGTTGACCGCCGAGCGCGCGAACATCGCCGCGAAGCCCTTTTCCGAAACGATACGCTTGCCGTTTTCGGCTACGCCGCGGTTCAGGATCATGCCTCCGAACCGCGCCATATCGCGCGGCGAGGTCACCAGACCGCTGTCGTTTCCCACCTCGGCGAATGCGGCCGGGCGCTTGCGCCACGCGGTATCGCGCATCCCCAGCGGCGCGGTGAGCCAGTCGCGGGTGATGGCGTCCAGCGGCCGTTTCGCCGACGCCACAAGGATGCGCTTGGCCACGGCATAGACCGGGGTGTTATAGGAAAAGACCGTCCCGGCGGGCGCCGCATATCCGAAGCTCTTGTCGAGGCCCGAGCTCATCGTCAGCACATCGACGACGCGGATTCGGGCTTCCTCGGCTGGGGAAGCCCTGGACCAGCCCTGCCCGATATAACGGGAAACGGGGGCATCAAGGTCGACGAGCCGCTTGTCGGCGGCCATCGTCACGAGGACGGAGACGAAACTCTTCTGCGCGGACGCCACATCGACCAGCAGGGCACCGTCGCGGGCGCGCCCGTGGACGAAAGCGGCGAACGCCCGGTCCGCAGCAGGCGCGGGCCAATTGGCCTCGACCAGAACCCGCCCGTCGCGGATGACGAGGAACCCGGTGCTATTCTGGCCCCGCACATAATCGAGCAGCCGCGCCCGCGCTTCGGGCGACACCGGAACCGAAGCCTCTGGCTCCGCCCCGCTTGCCGGGGCCGGGGCGCCGTTCGAGACCGCGGCGCATAGCATCGCGCCCGCCGCCAGCGCGGCCCTCCCCCGCCACCGCCCGTTCCATCGCATCTCAGAAGGCGACCTTGATGCTGCCGCCATATTCACGCGGCGAACTATAGAAATTGTTCTGGCTGATATCTTGCAGCAAGTAGACGTGATCGCTTATATTCTTGATATAAAATCGCAATTGCACACGATCGATCGTCACTCCGGCAGTAAGATCTACCGTCGTGTAGTTGGGCAATTTGTCATCGTTGGTCGGCTCGAAATAGCCGCCATGCTCGGTTCGCATATTGGCGCCGATGCTGCCGACCACGCCCCCGCCCATCGGCACCCGCAACACACCGCCCAGATTCAACTGGAGGTCGCGCGTTCTGTTGACGCGATTACCGGAAAGGTCGACGATGACGCCGGTATTATCGAGCGTCTCCGCTCCTTTGTTGAAGCGGCCGTGGCTGGTCGACAGCCCGGCATTGAGGTCGAGTCGGCCGAAGCCGAGGTCGATCCGCCCTCTTGTCTCCAGTTCGACACCGTAAATATGATTGCTGCCGACATTCTGCAGGATGAACTGCGGATTGGTGATGCTTGCCGCCGTCAGCGACTGCACATTCTTGGTTTCGGTGTAATAGGCCGCCAGGTTGACCGTCCATGCGCGATCAAAGAATTCCGCCTTCCAGCCGAACTCGCCGCCATAAACATATTCGGGATCGTAAGGGATCAGCTTCTCCGCATCGGGAGCGTCACCGGGGATGTTCGTGTTGAAGCCGCCAGGACGATATCCGGTGGCAAAGCGCGCGTAGATCATCTGCGCGTCGTTGAACTTGTACCGCAGCGTTGCCGTCGGCAGAAGCTTGGTCCAGCTGCGACTCATTTCGAACGATATCGGGGCGGTCAGCGACGCGGCGTTGCTGGCCGAACGATCGAAATCGATACGCTTGCGGTCATTCTGCACGCGCAATTCAAGGTTGAGGTTCAGCTTCGGCGTGATGTCATAGCCCAGGGTGGCATAGGCCGCGAACGAGCGCAGCTTTTCGATGCTGAGGTCGCTGCGGAACAGGCGCCGCAATGCGGCGGGCGTCGCCGACCCGTCGACGATGACGACGTCGTTGGATTTGTTGATCAGCCCGTCGACCCCGACGACCCACGACCAGCGCCCGCCCGATTGCGGCGAGCTGAGATAGATTTGCGCGCCGCCGTTCTCGAAGCTTTCCTTCTCGTTGTTGCGCAGCGTCACCGGCTTGCCGCCCAGAACAACGCCCTTGTAGCCGAGGAAATGGTCATAATCCTCGTCGAAGCGGCCGCCCGTCCGGTGCTTGTAATCGACGTTGAAATGCCAGTCGCCATAGCCGGTGGCGACCGTCGTATCCCAGTAAAGCGCGCGCTGCTTGATATGAGCATAGGCCTCGGTGCTCAGCACCCGCTCGAAAATGCCGGGATCGAGCGGCTGGCCGTTGTATAGCGTCGCGCGGTAGCCGAGGCTGCCGAATCCCGGCGTCCGGCTGTAATAATTCTCGAACGTCAGCCGGGTATCGACGCTGTCCGACGGTTTCCACGCCAGCGCCGCGCGCAGCCCGGTGCTGCTGCTCTGGTCGACTATATGACCGGTGGTGATGTTGGTGATGTGGCCATCGTTCTGGTCGATCACGAATCCACCCACGCGGGCGGCCAGCTTGCCTTCGACCAGCGGGACGTTGACCACGCCTTCCAGGTCGAGCGCTTCGACGCTGTCGTACCCGGCGCTCACCCATCCGTTCGCGTCGTGCAACCCGGGCTTGTTGGCGATCGCGTTGAGCGACCCGCCGACCGCGTTGCGGCCATAGAGCGCGCCTTGCGGACCGCGCAGGACCTCGAGCCGCTGGAGGTCGAACAGGTCGAGTCGCGTGAGCGTGCGGCCGCCGAACTTGCCGCCCGCGGCATAGTGACCGTCGCGATAGATGCCGGTGGCGCTTTCCGACGAACTGATCCGCCCGCCGCCCTGGCCGCGAATCGAGACGTCGCCGATGAAGGCGGGGCCGCTGGTGACGAGGGTGGCGCCGGGGATCTGGCGGATCATGCTCGCGGCATCGTCCACGAGGAGGTCGGAAAGCTGCTCGCCGCCGATCGCGGTAATCGCGGCCGGCACGTCGTGTGCGGTTTCCGCGACACGGCGCGCCGTGACGACGATGTCCCGATCATTCGACGCCGCGCCGGAAGACGCATCGGCTTGCCCCGCCGCCCCGGACGCCGTTTGCGCAAATGCCGGCGACGCAATCGCCAAGGCAATCGCCCCAGCGCTGACTCCGATCAGCCTTCTCTTGCTCATATCACCCTCCCATCGGTTTGTTTGCGCCCTTGTCCGACAATCTTTCATTATTGTCAAACGATATGGAGAGGCCTCGGCAAAGCCCCTCGGCCAAAGCCCAGCCCGGATTTTAATATTTTTCGTCAAAATTGCTCTGTATTTCTATAAATACCGACGATGGCCGGGGTGAGGCTATTGACCAACGCATATGATTATTGTTAGACAAAATTACATCGGCAAACGATGGGCAACACAGGGAGAGGTCGAGATGCTGGATCGCAGGCATTTGCTGGCAGCGGGCGCTGCGGCGATCGGCGGAGCCGTTTTCGCGGGGCGGGCTTTTGCGGCACAGCCGTCGCTTCGCGCCGCGGCACGCGAAGCCTGGCTCTATTCGGTCGCCTTGATCGAAGTGGCGAATGTGCGGCGGCGCATTCTCGCCAAAGGGCCGGCGAACGCCTTCGTTCCCAACCGCAACCTGACCAACATCCAGACGCAGCGGGTGACGTCGCCGAACAACGACACCATGTATTCGCACGCCATGCTCGATCTTGCGGCCGGGCCGGTCGAACTGACCCTGCCCGCGACTGGGAAGCGCTATTTCTCGGTGCAACTGGTCGACATGTACACCAATACGATCGCGGTGCTGGGCACGCGTACCACGGGGGGCGACGGCGGGCAGTTCGTGGTCGCGGGACCGGGCGGCAACGCGCCCGCCAACGCGATCCGGGCGCCGTCCGACTGGGCCTTCGTCCTCGCGCGGGCGCTGGTCGACGGCCCGGCGGACGTCGCCGCGGTTCGCGCCGTGCAGGACGGGCTGGCGATCAAGGGGACGGCCGGCCCGATCCCGGCGATCGCGGTGCCGGCGCGCGATGCGCCGTGGCGGGACTATTTCGCCGGGGCGGCGGCGTTGATCGCCGAATCGCCGCCGCCGGTGACCGACGACGCGCTGTTCGACCGGATCGCCCCGCTCGGCCTCACGCGCTCCGGCTTTCGGCCGCCCGATTTTACGGCGGAGGCGATCCGCGAGATCGAAGCGGGGATCGCCGATGCCCGCGCGATCGCCGCCCAGTCGCAGCTCGGCAAGTTGACGAAGGACGGCTGGGCGTATCCGCCCTGGGATCTCGGCCGCTTCGAACAGGATTATGAATTTCGCGCCCAGATCGCGGTGAGCGGCCTGTTCGCCTTGCCGCTCGAGGAAGCCTTCTATACCCGCTCGACCGGCGATGCCCCCGACGGCCTGTTCCACGGCGACCGCTATCACCTGCATTTCGCGCCCGGCGCGCTGCCGCCGGTCGACGGCTTCTGGTCGATGACGCTTTACGAGGCGACCGGCGACGGACAATTTTTCTTCACGCCCAACCCGATCGAGCGCTATGCGATCGGCGACCGCACCGAGGGGCTTGTCCGCAATCGCGACGGCTCGATCGATATCTGGATCGCCCGCCGGGATCCCGGCCCCGCGCGCCGGGCCAACTGGCTTCCCGCACCGGAGGCCAAGCCCTTCGTGCTTTCGATGCGCGCCTATGTGCCGCAGGCGCCGCTATTGAACGGGGTTTATCATTTCCCGCCGCTCGGCCGATTTTCCTGAATCATGGCTTCGAACAGACAAGCCAGACCCATCGCGCGATCGACAGCCGCTGCGACGGGACTGGCTTTCTTCCTTTCCTGCCTCGCGGCCGCGGGCGCCGCGGCGCAGGACGCCGGCCCCGCATCGAACCCCGCGCTCAGCACCGGACAGGGCGAGAGTGAAGCCCATCCCTATCTCGGCGGGCGCATCTATCAGGCGACGGCGTTCGGCAACAGCTTCATGGTGCCGACGCCGGGCGGCAATGTCATCATCGACACGTCGAACGCGCGCGCCGCCGAACGGCACCATGCATGGCTCACCAAGGTTTCCGGCGCGCCCGTCCGCTATGTCATCCTGACTCACGCCCACACCGACCATAGCGGCGGACTTCCACTGTGGCGCGGGCCCGGCACGCATGTGATCGCGCAGGAGAAAGAGGGCGAGTTTCTCGACTATCGCGCGCGGCTGAGCGGCCTGTTGGCAACCCGCGCGAGCGCGCAATATACCAAAACGGGCAGGACCGTGGTGAGCCACGCCAATCCCGGCAATCACGCCGCGCGGCCGCTCGCCGATATTGTGTTCGACAAGGAGTATCGCTTCCGGCTCGGCGGACTGACCTTCGTCTGTTTCGCCGCGCCGGGCGAGACACCCGACATGCTCAATGTCTGGATTCCCGAACTCAGGGCGCTCTTCATCGGCGACAATTATTACCAGTCCTTCCCCAATCTCTACACGCTGCGCGGCACCGAACCCCGGCCGGCGCTCGACTATGTCGCCTCCATCGACAAGGTTCTGGCGCTGAAACCCACCATCGTTCTGCCGAGCCACGGCGTCCCGATCGAGGGCGCCGACACGGTGCAGCGGGTGCTGACCCGCTATCGCGATGCGATCCTCTATGTCCACGACGCCACGGTGAAGGGGATGAACGAGGGCAAGGACGTCTACACGCTGATGCGCGACGTCAAGCTGCCGCCATCGCTCGACGTCGGTGAGGATTATGGCAAGATCGTGTGGTCGGTTCGCGGTATCTACGATGCCTATATCGGCTGGTTCGACGGCGACCCCGCCTCGATGTATCCGGTGTCGCCCGACGAGGCCTATGCGGAACTCACGCGCCTGGCGGGCGGGGCGGACCCTGTCGCCGCGCGCGCGCAGGCACTGATCGCGGACCATCGGGCGGCGACCGCGCTGCGCCTGACCAGCGCCGCTCTGGCGGCCGACCCGGTCAGCAAAGCGGCCCTCAAGGCGCGGATCGCGGCGATCGAGGCGCTGCTCGCGGCCTCGCGAAACGCGAACGAGAACGGCTGGCTTCGCAAAGGCCTGTTCGATGCGAAAGCGGCGCTCGCCGGGCCTGCGACCGGGGAAGAACCATGACGGCTTGTTGGAAAGAGGCGCTGCCTATACTGCCGCAAAGGACGGAATCCCGCCGTCGATTGGCGCAAATCATGCGGCGCGAGCCGGGGCGCAAGGCGCTCCCCTGCTTCGCGCACGAGGTAAGAAAAATGGCAAAGAGCAGCGGCAGAAGCAGGAACAGCGACGATAATCGCACCACCGACGCCTGGCTTTCGGAAGCGATCATCCGCGAGATCATCGTCCAGCGGCACCAGCCCGGAATGCCGCTCCGCGAAAATGAGATCGCCGAGCGCTACGAAGTCAGCCGGCCGTCGGCGCGCGAGGCGTTGCGGCTCGCCGCGCAGGCGGGCTTCGTCGAGATTCTGCCGTGGCGCGGCGCCCGCGTCGCGAACATCGATATCGACCAGTTCATCGATGCGCTCGGCATATTGGAGGATATTTATGCGCGCTGCGCGGCGCTGGCGAGCGAGCATATGCCCGAATCCGCCTTCGCCGAACTCGATCGTCATATTCCCGCCGACGCGGCGCACCTGCCCGATACGGCAGACAAGGGGCAGCTATACCGCCTGTCCTTCTCGATCGGCGCCTTCATCGGCAGGCATTCGGGCAGCCCGATCGCCGAACGGATGCTGCTGCACATCGGCCGGCTCGTCCTTTGGCAGCAGCGCCTGCATTTGCCCGGCACCGTCGAAACCGAAGTTGAATCGCTGCACGCCCATCGGCTCATGGCGGCGGCGATCAAGTCGCGGCAGCGCGATGTCGCCGCGAGCGCCGCACGCGCCATCGTGCTGATCACCCGCCGGTCGCTGCATCCGGCGCCGGTCCGCGAATCCGACCGCTCGACGCTCGCGAGTCTGGAATCGATCGGCCAATCGATCCGGCCCGTATCGGCCGGCGGCACATCAAGGGAGGATCGCGAATGACCCATGCAAAAAGGGCACAGCGCCCCACCGGCCGCGGGGCGGCGGCACGGCGCTCCTTGACGACGGCGGCTACCGTCCTGGCTGCTCTTGCGCTCGGCGCCTGCGCGGCCCCGCGCGAACGGGCGGCAGCGCCCCCGCCCGCCGCGGCCACCGACCAGCCGAACATCATCCTGATCGTCGCCGACGACCTCGGTCACGGCGACCTCAGTGCCTATGGCGGCGCCATTCGCACCCCGAATATCGACGCGCTGGCCCGGTCGGGAATCCGCTACGACACCGCCTATTCGACCGCGCCGATCTGTTCCCCGTCGCGCGCCGGGCTACTCTCCGGCCGGTTTCAGGGGCGCTTCGGCTTCTATTACAATCTCGTCGGCCGCGACGTTGGAATGCCGGCCGAAGAGACGACGATCGCCGAGGTCGCGAAGCAGGCGAACTACCAGACCGCGATGATCGGCAAATGGCACGTCGGCGACGGGGCCGGGCGCCACCCGCTCGACCAGGGCTTCGACAGCTTCTTCGGCTTCCTCGGCGGCGCGACCAGCTATTATCCCGACGGCACCAAGGGACTGGTGACCACCGACAGCGGCGAAGGCAAGCTTATCACGCGCAAGCGCTTTCCGATCATGGAGGGGCGCGAAACCGTCAATCCGCCCGGCAACATCACCGATGTGTTCACCGACCGGGCCGTAAAATTCGTCGGGTCGAGACATGATCGTCCCTTCTTCCTCTATCTGGCCTATAACGCACCGCATTCGCCATATGCGGCGACGACGGAAGATGTGCAGCCATTTGCGAAGGACCCGTCGCCGCAATCCCGAATCTACAAGGCGATGATGACAAAGCTCGACCAGAATGTCGGGCGCCTGATGGACGCCTTGAAAGCGGACGGACTCGACCGCCGCACGATCGTCTTTTTCATCAGCGATAATGGTTGCCCCAACTATGCCGAAGGCGCCTGCTCCAACGCGCCTTTCGCGGGGTGGAAAGCCTTTCCGCTCGAAGGCGGGGTGCGCGTGCCGTTCATCCTCAGCGCCCCCGGACGGGTGAAGGGCGGCCAGGTCGAGGCGCTCCCGATCTCGACGCTCGACATCATGCCGACGATGGCGGCCGCGATGCACCGGCCCGCGCCGCCGCAGAGCGAGGGGCAGAATCTGCTCGCCCCCTCCGCCCTGTCGGCGGACCGGATATTGTTCTGGCGCATGGGTCCCAATCACTGGACGCGGCGCGGCCCCTGGAAGCTGATTACGATCAACAAAGCGGCCGATGTCCAGACGCTCGCCGATGTAATGGGGAAACCCCTGCCCGACGGCACGCAGATCGGCCTATCGCCGCTCGGACAATGGCAGATGCTCTTCGACCTCGGCCGCGATCGCGGCGAAGCGAACGACCTTTCGCCGCAGCACCCCAAAGCCGTCACGGATATGGAGCGCCGCTTCGATCGCTGGGACGAAAAGAATATTCCCCCGGCCTTCACCAGCCGCCGCGAATTTCGAACCGAGATCGACGGCAAGAAGGTTCAGTTGCTGTTCTGACCCGATCGAGTGCACATATGATGCGACGTCAGCTATTGCAGGGAACCGGCGGCACGGTGATCGCCGGAGCCTTGCGCGAAAAGGGGGGCGAGGCCAGGGCGGCCGAAACGCTTGCCGCAGACCTCGACCGCTATATTGCATTCGGCGTCAAGCTCTCGGGCGGTCCGGGCGATCGGGATTGTGGCCGGTGGTTGGAGCAGGAGTTGCGCGCTGCCGGCTTCGCTACGACGCGGCAGGATTTCCCGGTGCCGGGGTTCGACCTTCACGATGCGCGGCTGGCCGTCGGCGCAGACATCATCCCCGTCATCCCGGCGGGAATCGTCGTTTCGACCGGCCCCGCCGGCGTGACGGCTCCACTCGCACCGATGAGCGCCGGGCAGGAGATGCCCAGCGATCTTGCGGGCACGATCGCGCTGGTCGATCTTCCCCACGCCCGCTGGTCGAGCATGAACGACGGGGCGATCCGCACGCTCCTGCCTCAGCTGTTTGCTGCAGATGCGCGGGCCGTGCTCTTCGTCACGCACGGCCCGACGGGCAAGGCCGCCGCGCTAAATTGCGACGCCCGCGCGTCGGGTTTCGGGCGCCCGGTGGCGACCATTGCGCCCGACCGGACCGCTCCCTTGCGCGCCCTCACTGGCGCAGAGGCGACGCTGGTGATCGATGGCGAGGCGAAAACCCGAGCCGCCTTCAACCTCGCCGGGCGGATCGATCGCGGCAAGGGCCGATGGCTGGTCGTTTCAACCCCGCGATCGGGATGGACCGCGTGTGCCGGCGAACGCGGTCCGGGCATCGCAAGCTGGCTCGCGCTCGCGCGTTGGGCGCCCACCGCGCTGCCCGATCACGACCTGCTCTTCCTGTGCAACAGCGGCCACGAATACGAGAATCTCGGCGCCGCGCACACACTCTCCGCCAACGCCCCCGCCCCCGACGCCACCGCATTTTGGCTGCACCTCGGCGCCAATGTCGCGGCGCGCGAGTGGCATGAACTCGGCGGCGGACGCCTGTCGCCATTGCCCAGTGCCGACCCGCAGCGCTTCCTGCTTGCAAGCGAGGCGTTGGTCGGCGAAGCGCGTGCCGCTTTTGCCGGTCTCGCGGGGCTCGAAATGGCTTATCCGGTCGGGCCGGGCGCTGCCGGAGAGCTCGCTACCATCGCAGCGGCCGGCTACCTCTCGATCGCTGGCATCTTCGGCGCCCACCGCTTCCATCATATTGCCGAGGATGACGCGCGCTGCGTGGACGCCCGGCTAATCGGGCCGGTCGTGCAGGCGTGTAAGAGATTGATTCTATCCGCTATGTAATGATGTCAAATAGCGACTTTCGGCGAGCAATAATAACGATGTCCCGGGGAACTCGGGGACATCGACGTTGGTGATGGCCGGTTGCGGTCAGGCCGCTTCTAGGTGCCGAACCTCAGAAAGCGGACGAGGGCTTGAGCGCTGTGCGGCCTGACCTTGGAACCATTCTATTTGCTGGGCCGCCGTGTTCGACAGCCGTAGGGCAGGCCCAGAATATCCGAGGGATAATGGTCGTCCTCGCCGACGAAGTCCCATCCCTTGCGGCAAACCTGAATGTCCCATTTCAGCCGATTATATTCGAACCACTCGCGCGCGTTCTGCACCTCGTTGGCATCGATCGTACCAGCGCCCCAGCCCATGCCCGGACATTTCGCGCCGTCCTGATGAAGGTCGTAATTGCTGTCGCTGCCGTCGAGCCGGTCGGGGGTGATACAGAGCCGCATCTCGAGCGGGTAGGCGCAGCTGTTGATCAGCTTGTAATGACCATAGGCCAATCCGCCACCGCCGGTTGCCGGCACCCCTTCGACCGACACGCATTTGCCGTGATCGGCATCGTCGTACATCCAGTCGGGGTTGCCCCCCTTGCCGCGATTTTGTCCCACCGCGCCGCCGGTCGCGCTGGCGGCGGCTCGCATACCGACCCCGCTCGTGCTCAGCCTTTTCGCAAGGGTCGAGAAGTCTTCGGCGCAATATTCGTCATTCTCGGCGTCGTCACAGCCGCGCGTGATGCTGCCCGAACCATTGAAGTCCCGCTCACCCGGAGGGTTCCAGGCCACATAGGATTTCCAGCTATATTTCCCGCTTTGAACACCATTTTCATAGAAGGAAGACGTCTCGGTCCAATCGCCCTTGAGGCTTCCGCTCAACGTGATTCTTCTGAAAATGCCCGGTCCGTTTATTGGTTGTCCGGCTACGCATTCCCCCGTCCAGATGAAATCATCCTCTTCGGAATCGATAAACCCCCCGTTTCCGCCAAATTCATAACTGAAGCAGCCGCCTCGAAAAGTGACCTTCGCGATATTGAGATCCACGAGTTCCGGGGTGTCATAGTCGGCACGGCCGCCGCTGTGGGTTTGCGCCGAGACAGCGCTCGGAAAAGCCAGCGCCATCGCGAGCAAAGCCATGGCGCAAAGCATGGCGACAAGTGCCATGCGCCCCGCCGCCGGCGGCTCGCCTCTCATGCCGACAACGCCATCGACCATCCGCCGTTCCTTCCGTTTCCATGTCATCTGCTCCGCGTTCATAATCTCGCCCGTCGGGACGCGCTTCCCCCGTTCGGGTGAAGGATGCGGCTTGTTGCGAAATCAGCGACGGGATAATCAGGGCCGGGAGCGGATTGAGGGGCGCGGATGAGAATCGATCTCGATGGGATTTACGCCGCGGTCGAAGACGATTGCGCCTTCGACGATCTCGCAGACCGGGTCGCGGAGGCGTGCGGCACCCGTTCCGCACTCCTGATCTTTCTGGAGAACAGGGTCGCGACGGCGGTCAAAGCGAACTGGTGGGACCAGGGGTCACTGACCACCTACGCCGAGCACTTCGTGCACGACGATCCCTGGATGACATTGTCGCTGAACCTCGGCCGCTTCGGCCGCGCCGCCGCTCTGGACAAGGCCATGTCACCGAAGAGGTTCCAGCGGACTGCCTTCTACAATGATTTGATACGCCAGGCCGGCGACGATACGGGACGCTGCCTGAGCGTCGCCCCGCTACCCGGACGCGAAGGGCTGATGCTGGGAGTTCACCGCGCCGCCGGCGACGCCGCCTTCACCGCGGGGGACGAGCGGCGGCTCGATGAGGTTTACGATCATGTCCGCCGCGTCGTTGCGCTGCGACGCACGCTCGCGGTCGAGCGGGCCCGGGGGGCAAGGCTTCAAAACCTCGTCGATCAGAGCGGCGAGGCGATCCTGCACCTCGACCGCAACCTGCGGGTCGTTGCGATCTCCGCCGCCGCCGAGCGCCTGCTGGATAAACGCGACGGCATTTTCCTGCGCGACCGGCGGCTTGTCCTGCCGATCGGCATCGAGACGAAACTGCGCGCTGCGGCGGGCGCCATCATCGACCGGATCGCCGGGGCCCGCACCGCACTGCTTTGCCCGCGTCCGTCCGGGCGCCGTCCCTATCGCCTGCGCCTCTTGCCGGCGGGTTTCGATGGCGACGCCGGAGTGCTGTTGCGGGTCGACGACCCGGACGCCGCTCCCGGCCCCGATTGGCAAGTCGCGCTGCGAGAGGCCTATGGCTTGTCGGCCATGGAGGCCGACCTTGCGTCGCGACTGCATGCGGACCATTCGCTGGAGGAGATCGCCGGCCAGCGCGGGGTCACGCGCGAGACGCTCCGCACCCAACTGAAATCGCTGTTTCACAAAACCGGCGTCACGCGCCAGATTTCGCTGGTCAGGCTGCTGGCCACCTTCCCGGCCGCGCCCCATGGCGGAAACTCGGGTGCTTGAGGCTGCCAGAAGTCGGCGCGCCAGTTTCACAGCGGCAGGCTATGCTGCTATTTGCAGGACTTGCCGCACACAATCTCGATGGGCCGCTCTCGATGGGCCGCTGGCCGGCGCTGCCGACACGACGATCTGGCCTGGCGCGCGACCGGCGCCGCCGCGTGATCGGGGGCAAATTCCAATGGCCCGGGCATTCCGCGCGCTACACGTTCGATGCACTGAGGCGCATGATCAAGATCGAGCCCACTAAGGGAAAGCGCGTGATCTCAAAACCCACGCCCCTTGGAAAAGACCGGTGGCGATCAAACCCGCGAATAACTTGTTGCTTTCACGCCCCCGGCCCTGCCGTCAGCACGGCGCGCAGCATATGCTGCAACTGCGCCGCGAATATCCCGTTCATGGCCTGCGCCGCTTCTGCCCCAAAGATGCCCCGGAAGGTCGGGCCGGAGACAGCATGATAGTTGACGGCGCCAAGGAGTTGAACGACCGTGGCGCGTAATTGAGCGTCCGACGCCTCCGACCAACCCGGCACGCTGCGAAGCATCATCACGAGTTCGTCGAGAAATGGCTTGAGATACCAGGAACCCGCGCTCTCAGCCCGGACCGGGTTGTCGAGAATTTCACGCATCAGCAACCGCGACCGTTCGATACGGGGCGGCGTGTCGGAGATCATGGCGACGACCCAATCCTGTAGCCGACGCGCCGGATCGACACCCGGTTCCAGGGCCCCTTTCAGATCGGCCAGTTCCTCCGCAATCTGTTCCAGCACCAGTCCATAGAGCCGCTCCTTGGTTCCGAAATGATGGAGCAACGCCTGCTTCGTCAGGCCGAGCTCCGCAGCGATCTGGGCGATGCTGACCCCGTAGAAGCCCCGTGCCGCAAATAAAGCGCGCGCCTCCGCGATCATGCGGTCGCGGGTCGAGGCGGAGGTTCTGAAAGCCGTGGCCATGCGTCATGGCTTGACGCCTACCGATCGGTAAGTCAACGTCCCTACCAACCGGTAAGGGGATTCGTATGGACCGCAAGGTCGAACTTGAGCTCATCGACGAATTGCGGGCGCTCGCCGCGTCCAAAACATTCTTCGTCGACGAAGCCGTCACGCGGAACCCGGTCGAGCACTATCTCAGCGAAGCCGGGTTTGCCCACGAGCGCGACACGATCATGCACCGCCTGCCCCACGCCGCCGCGCATATCAGCGAACTCGCGGGCGCCGGGGCCTTTCTGCGCTGCGACGTCTACGGCCTGCCCGTCCTGCTGACGCGCGACAAGCATGGCGTGGCGCACGGCTTTCACAACGTCTGCCGCCACCGCGGCGCGCGGCTGGTCGAGGCAGCGGCGGGCTGCGCCAATCGCTTCACCTGTCCCTATCATGGCTGGACCTACGCCAATTCGGGTCCGCTTGTCGGAGCGCCTCATTTCGAGAACGGGTTCGGCGGGATCGACAAGGCAGCGCTGGGCCTGAAGCCCCTCCCCGTAAAGGAAGCGTTCGGTTTCATCTGGGTGGTCGGCGATCCCGGCGGCGTCTTTGACTTCGACGACTATTTCGCGCCGCTTGCGGGCGAGCTCGATGCGCTGGGAATGACCGCAATGACGATCGCGGCCGAAGACCGCCGAACGTGCGACGCCAACTGGAAGATCCTGATCGAAGGCGGGATCGAATCCTATCACTTCCGCGTCGCGCATCGCGATACCATCGGCCCCTATTTCGAGGACAACCTCTCCAGCTATCGCGCATTCGGGCCGCATCTGCGGTCGGTCCTGCCGCGCACGAGCATGGCGCTGCTTCCCGAGGCTGCGCGGGACGGCTGGCGGATCCGCGACCATGCCAATCTCGTCTACACGCTGTTCCCCACGACCCAGTTCCTCGTTCAGCAGGACCATGTTGTCTGGATCCGGCAGGAACCGCTCGCGCCCGGCCGCACCGGACTTCGTCTGGCGACACTCGCCCCGACCGGCAGCGAGCCGGCCGGGGGGAAGAGCCGTGATCATTGGCAGCGCAACCACGCTATCACCATCAAGACGCTCGAGGAGGACATGAAGATCGGCGAAGGCGTTCACGCCGGGCTGGCCTCAGGCGCCAACGATCATGTCCTGTTCGGGCGGTTCGAGGGGGCGCTCGACCGATTCAATCGAACGGTTGCGGAGTATCTCGACCCCGCCCCCACGCGGAAGCCGGAATGACCGGCGCTCGGGACAGGGCGCAACAGCAGCGCATCATCCGTTCGCCCGATGGCCTCGATCTCGTCGCCGACCATGGCGGTCCAGCAGACGCCCCGGCGGTGATCCTGCTCCATGGCGGGGGCCAGACGCGGCATAGCTGGAGCCGGGCGGTGACGCGCCTGCGCGCCGAGGGATTGCAGACGCTGAACTTCGACGCGCGCGGGCACGGCGACAGCGACTGGTCGCCCGGTGGCGCCTATTCCCTTGCTGACCGGGCCAGCGACCTGAAGGCCGTGGCCAGCCTCCTGCGAACCCCGTTCATCCTTGTCGGCGCCTCGCTCGGCGGTGCGACCGCCATCCAGGCGATCCACGAAGGCTTGCGGCCCGTGGGGCTGGTGCTGGTCGATATCGTCCCCGAACCCGAGTCCCGCGGCATCGAACGCGTCCTCTCCTTCATGCACGGCCACCGCGGCGGCTTCGCTTCGATCGAAGAGGCGGCCGCCGCCGTCGATGCCTATAATCCGCACCGGGCCCGGACGCGCGATACGGGCGGCCTGATGAAGAATCTCCGCCACCGCGACGACGGGCGGCTCTACTGGCACTGGGATCCGCGGATGCTGGACAGGAATCGGTCGAGCACACTCGGCACGATGCCGGAAGCCGCCGAAACGCTGACCACCCTCCCCGACCTTCCCGTTCTGCTCGTCCGCGGCCTGTCGAGCGATGTCGTGAGCGATGCCAGCATCGCAGCCTTCCGTCGGCGGCTCCCCCGGCTCGAGGTCGCCGATATCGCGGGCGCGGGCCACATGGTCGCGGGCGACCGCAACGATATCTTCAACGACGCCATCGTCGCCTTTTCCAGACGAGCCCTGCCCAAGGAACATCATGCCTGACAACCCGCCTCCCGCAGCGCCCGATCAACCCGTGGTCTTCGCCCGGCAAGGCGATATCTGGCATCCGAGCATCCTGTCGCGCGGCCCATGGGACGCACGCGCGCAGCATGGCGGAGCCCCCGGCGCCTTGTTCGCCTATCTTGCCGAGGACGCCTTGCCCGACCCCGAATGGCAATTGTCACGCCTCAGCATCGAATTGATCAAGCCGGTGCCCGTCGCGCCGCTGACCACGCATCGGGACATATATCCCGGCCGCTCCACCGCGCGCGTAACCATCGACCTGTTCGCGGGCGAGAGCCTGGTGGCCCGCGCGCATGCCCTCCTCATCCGCGGCCAGACGCTCCGCCTGCCGCCGGACGCGCCCGGGTGGCAGCCCGCACGGCTGCTTCCCCCGCCGGCCGAATGCCATGACCCCCTCACCATTCCGGGGATGCCGACCAGCATTTCCTTCTACCATAGCGCGATGGAACATCGCATGGCGCAGGGCGATTCAACGCAGCCTGGGCCGGCCGCAACCTGGTTCCGCCTGACCGTTCCGCTGGTCCAGGATCAGCCGACATCGCCGGCCATGCGCGCGGCAGCGGCCGCCGACTTCGGCAGCGGCGTGAGTTGGGTATTGTCGGCGGAACAGTATCTGTTCGCCAACGCCGATCTCAGCCTGCACCTGCACCGTCCGGCGGAGGGTGAATGGATCGGACTGGCATCCGAAACGCAGGTCCATGCCGGCGGAATCGGCACCGCATTGTCACGGCTTTACGACGAAAGGGGCCCGATCGGACTCGCCACCCAGACCCTGGTGCTGCGCGAGCGCCCGCCATCACCGCCGGCGCCCATAGTGGAAGAAAGCGCGTCAATAGGATGAGCGCGCCGCCCACGACGAAGCTGGAGGTAACGGCTCAGGAAGTGGAGGCGATCCGCATCGCCGTTCGCAATGCCGATCTCTCGCTCCTCAGCCCCGCGCATCGCTTCGCGAGCCTCGCTCATGTCGGCGGATTGATTGCCCTGCTGGCCGATCCCGCCATCTCCGACCCGATCTACGATCTTCCCCGGCCCTTCACTCCCGACGTGATCGCAAACTGGATTTCGAAGGCGCGCGAGCGGCAGGCGCGTGGCGAAGCGATATTGGCGGTAACGCTCGACGAACAGGGCGAGGTCTCGGGTTATTCCTATTTCACGATCTGGCCCGAACGGTCGGCCGCCGAACTCGCCGGAGCAAGCCGGGCCGACGTGCAGGGCCGGGGCCGGGGCAAGGCGGGTGCCGCGCGCAGCTTCGGATGGATGTTCGAGCATCTCGGCGTTCGGCTGATCGGTCTCACCGCGGCACAGGACAATGTGCGGTCCGCGCGCGTGATCGAAGCTGCCGGCTTCAAGGCGAAAGGCGAGCGGCAGAGCATCCGGCCCGATGGATCGGTCCGCATCTCGAACTATTGGGAGCTCACCCGCGACGAGTGGCGGGCTTTGCTGCCGGACCATAAGTGAAGCCTCCGACAAGACGCTCAACCCGGCACGATTGAGCCGTTCGCTGAAGCTAGTGCCGTCGGCATCGAGCATCCGCTTGCGCACACCGCCAACCCCAACGACGCCGCGACATGCTGGATCGGCGCGCAGATTGGGCCGGTCGAGATCGCTCGCGGCGATGACCAGGCCGCGGAACTCGCAGTTGAATTCGGGCTGGCGGCGGAACAGGCGGCGAAAGATCGGCACGTCCGCCGCAGGCGACGCCTCGTGCACGAAACAGACAGGCGGCGGCGTCCATGCCTCGTCGCGCCGCCTCGCCTCGCGAGCGATTGCGAAGAGTTACAAATTACACTGTGATTAAAGAATTACTACACAAGCCAGCAAGACGGCATTCTGAAATCCACCTAGCTTACCCTCGGAAACAATCCCATCACCGTTGCGGTATCGCCAAAGCTATTGCACGAAAAAATCATTGCTATCTATATAGATAGCTAGATGTGATGACAATCCTTGGGGGATTTATATGCATCGCGGACTATTTCTTCTGCCCATCGTTTCGGCGTTAGCCGCCCCATCGGCCTACGCCCAGTCGACCGCTCGTTATAATTTTGACGTGCCAGCCGGGTCGCTCGGCCAGGTCGTACGCCAAATTGTCGCGCAGGCGCACGGTGGCGCAACATTCTCCGATATCCCGAACGAACGCAGGCCCGTCGATGGCGTCAATGGCTATCTGACGCTGCGCGAAGCGCTCGATAGGGTTTTGATCGGCACCGACCTTCGCGTCGTCGACAACGGCGCTGGCGAAATCCGCATCGCGAAGGCCGAGGGCAATCAGTCCGAAATTATCGTCATCGCGCAGATGACCGCCTATAAGCGCACCGATTCCGAGCTGCTGACACGGTCGGATACGTCAGTACGCGAGACGCCGGCGACGATCGACTCGGTTACCGAAGACGTGTTGCTCAGCCGTAACTCGACCAGCCTGGAGGACGCGCTGCGCAACATTCCCGGGCTCAGCGTCGACGGCAACTCGGGCTTCCTCGGCGTCAATGCACGTATGCGCGGCGGGAATACGCAGGGCGTCAGCTTTACCAACGGTCTTCGCAACAGTCCCTTCGGCGGCGGCACATCGACAATCGACGTCGAAGCGATCGAGGTGCTGAAGGGGCCCGCCTCGATTCTGACCGGAACCGAAGTCGGCGGCGGCCTCATCAACTATGTTCCCAAACGCGCACTCGGCAACAGTCCGACGCGGATCGACCTCGGGGTCGGAAGCGGCGACCAGATCCGCGGCTCCTTCGATACCGGCGGCGAGCTTTCGGCGTCCGATCGCATCTACTGGCGCGCCGTGGGACTGGCCGACTATGCCGACCATCGCCCCGGCGGCGGCAATTCGCCGCACGTCTACCAGATCACCGGAATTCTGGGGTATCGGGACCATGGGTGGAAGGTCGACGCCACCGCTTCCTACAGCAATGTCCGCACCGCCTTTCGCGACCGCTATTATTATCGGGATCTCGATCCGCAGGGGAACCCCGCCAACCTGGGCGTCCTGCCGGCGCTCGGCGTCAGCCCCGACACGTTCGTCCAGGCGACGGTCAGGAAGCTCACCTACAGCATCGAGAAGGACATCATCTCGAGCGATGGCTTCGTCCTTCGGTTCCGCGACCGCGGACAATATATGTGGGACAGGGGATCGGCGCAGATCGCCAGCCTGACGCCGGGCTTCGGCGGGCCGGGCCGCATCAACCGCAGCGCGATCGTGCAGACGGACGAGCAGTTCAGCACCTTCGCCGACCTCTATGCGAAGTTCAACACGGGGCCGATCGAACATCAGGCGATCGTCGCGCTCGATTATCTCTGGCTGCGCGGCAAGACCTTCTCCGTGAACTCGCCTTTCATGCCATTCTATTTCGTCGGCGGGCCCATCGCGCCGCTCGTGCCATTGCCGAGCTTCGATGACTATGATCCGACCAACTCGCTGATGAACCGGACCGACCGCGGCACCGATCAATATGGTCTCGTGATCCAGGATCAGATGGAATGGGGGCCGCTCCATCTCGTCGGAGCGCTTCGCAACACCTGGTCCGATGCCTTCACGACTTCAGTCCGCACCGGCGTCAAGCGACCGGTCAAGCAGTCGAAATGGGTCCCGAGCGGGGGTATCGTGTTCGATGCCGCGCCCTGGCTTTCGACCTATGCGAGCTATCAGCAAGCCTTCACGCCGACCGATCCTTCGCTGATCCAGTTCAATGGCGATCTGATCCCGTCGCAAATGCGCACCCAATATGAAGTCGGCGTGAAGACGGCCTTTTTCAACGACCGGCTTTCGGTCAACATCTCTCTGTTCAAATACAAAACCTCGAACACCGCGCTCGCCGACCCCGACCATCCGGGCTTCGTCATCCCGGCGCCGGGCGAGCGGGCCCGCGGCGTCGAGCTGTCGATTTCGGGGCAGATCACGCCGACCCTCAGCCTGATCGGCGGGCTGACATATACCCACGCGCGCGATGAAATGGGCGACCCGATCACCGGCAGCACCGATTTCGTCGGCAATCTGTGGGTAACCAAAGCATTCCGGATCGCGCCGGGCCAGCAGATCGAATTGGGTCTTGGCGGGGAGTATCGCAGCAAGACCAATATTCTGTCGGGGAGTCTAGACGGCGTGGAAACATTCCCGAAAGATTATCGCAGCGTCAGCGCCATGATCGGCTATGAGATCGACAAGACACGGATCAACCTGACGGTCGACAATCTCTTCGATCGACTCAATTTTTCGGAACCGCTCGCGGCCTGGACCATCGTGAGAGCGGCGCCGCGCACCATCAAGATCGTTCTCTCTCACACCTTCTGAGCAGATTATGACGGATGCCGTATCGCCCGAGGACGCCCAGGTCGTCAAAACCGACCGGCCACCCGAATTTCGTTCGGACCGCTTCTGGAACGACCTGAAATATATCGGAGGGCTGCTCGGGCGATATCTGCGCGCCGACCCCGTCATGGCGACGATCTTCGTCGCGCTCAAGGTCGGCGTCGGGATCGTGGGCGGCTATATCTCGGTCGAGATCGCCGCGAAAAGCGCGGACCTGACCGACGCGCTGATCGCTCGGCAGGCCGCGGCGATCTGGGGGATCGTGACCTGGCTTCTGATCCTTTATGTCCTCAACATCGTCCAGAATATGATCAACGCGCTCAGCGGCCTGATCTTGCGGATCCGCTGGCGAAATTTCTTCACTCTCCTGTTTCTCGGAAAGTGGCTGTCGAACAACAGCTTCTATCATCTCGAAGCCGAGGGCCGGGTCGATCACCCCGAACAGCGCATCCAGGAAGACGGCTATAATTTCCCGCAGGAAATCGTCGACAATATCCTGCCGTCGCTGACCTATATGGTCACCTATATCATTCTCTTCACCGCCAAGGTCTGGGAAATGTCGCCCTCGCTGCCGCTGACGGGCATCGGGCTCGACGTGACGATCCCGAGCTATCTTTTCTTCGTCACCATCCTGTTTGCGATCTTCTTCAACGTCACGATCCACAAGACGGGCAACCGGCTGACCCGCGCCGAGCTGGTCCGTCAGCGTGTCGAGGCCGGCTTCCGTCACGATCTCGCCCGCGTCCGTGAAAACAGCGAAGCGATCGCGTTCGAGAATGGCGGCCGCCGCGAACTCGGCCGGATGACGGGCTCGTACGGGCTGATCCGCGAGAACTGGCGGCACTATACGATCGCCCGCCTGCTCGTCGGGCTGGTGACGATCATTCCCGCCTTCTGGTCCAGCGTCTTCCCGATCCTCTTCGTGGTGCCGCTGGTCGCGGCCGGGAAGATGACCGTCGGCGAGATGCAGTTTTTTGTCGCGGCCCAACTCGGTCTCCAGACCGGTCTCACCTCTCTTTTTTCGGGCTATCAGGATATCGCGCGCGTCCGCTCGGCCGGCAATCGCATCCAGCTTCTCGAAACCGAGCTGTCGGAACCTCGAGCCTCGCAGATCCATCTCGTCGATGGCGGCCAGGAACTGGTGATCGCCGACCTTCGCATCCATTATCCCGATGGTCATCTGATGACCGATATCGGCAGCCTGTCGGTGCGGCGCGGCGACCGCATTCTCGTCCAGGGCGCATCCGGGGCCGGAAAAAGCACGATGCTGCGCGCGATGGCCGGGCTGTGGCCGCACGGCAGCGGAACGATTGCGCTTCCGCGCAGCGCCCGCATGGCCTTCCTCCCTCAGCGCAGCTATATGCCCGAAGGAACCCTCGCCGCCCTGTTGAGCTATCCCGCCGATGCCGCCGCCTATGACGACGGCAGCTACCGGGCGGTGCTGAAGCGCCTCTCGCTCGATCGCCTGCTCAACATGCTGGACACGCACATGGCCTGGGGCAAGGTGCTCTCGCCGGGCGAACAGCAGCGGATCGCCGCGGCGCGCGTCCTCCTCATGCGGCCCGATTTTCTCTTTCTCGACGAGGCGACGAGCGCGCTCGACGCTCATCTCGAAACCGAACTCTACCGTGCACTTGCGGCAGCGATGCCCGGCGCCGCCTGGATTTCAGTCGCGCACCGTCCCGCCATCGCCGAGTTTCACGATCAGGTCGTCCGCCTCGCCGACGGTCAGGCATTCAGGTCTCCCCTGCTCGCCAACGACTGACGCCGGCCGGACGGCCGCCTCGTAACAGGCGGGGTCGCTCGAACCGCAATTACACTCAAGTATAAAAAATGGGCTCCGGGGCTGCCAGACAGCGCCGCAATCCCTCTCTAATACCGTCACAAATAACAACGAACCGACAGCAGTTGACGTAAGGAACCAGAATATGGCGAATTTCAGCGAAGCCGATGACAGCAATTTCGAGCAGGAAGTTCTCGGTTCCGACCTTCCGGTTCTTCTCGATTTCTACGCCGACTGGTGCGGGCCATGCCGCGCCTTGTTGCCGACACTTGAGGACATTTCCCGCGAATATGACGGGAAGGTCCGGATCGTAAAGCTCAATGTCGACAACAGCCCGGAGACCCGCGACCGCTTCGGCATTCGCGCCATCCCCACGCTGCTCTTGTTCAAGGACGGCGAACAGCGTGCGACCGTGAACGGTGCGCCGACCCGCAGCCGGATCGCCGACGCGATCGAAGATATGCTGGGTGATGCATGAGCGGCGCCTTCGGCGGCGATGCCGTCCGCAAATCAAAGCTGATCGCGGCACTGTCGCGGGCGATCACGCAAAAGGATCGCGACCATCCGCTCTTCCGTTTCGGGGAGGGGCTGGACATCTTCGCCAGCGACCATGGCCTCGACGAGGCTTTCGTCCGCCTGGTCGTGGCGATCCTGCCCAGCCAGGGCGCGACGTTCGAAGCGGCGGAGGCTCATCTGCTAACGCCGCTGGCGGCGCTCGCCCCGGGCGCGCCGGCGCGGCGCGCGGTCCACGGATGGGTCGTGCGGGCGTGGGACGGTAATGCGGACCCGTTGCAAGGCTGGGTGAACGAGCCGGCGGCGATCACCGCCTGCGAGGCGCTGATCGCGCTGCACCGGCGACTGGCCGCGGGTGAACACGTCGACCTTGCGGTCTGGCCGCAGATGCGGGCGATGCTGCGCAAGGCACGCCCCGCCGACCGCATCGCCGCCGCCGCTTTCGAGACGATCTCGGCGGCCGCGTGGGACGTCGACACCTCGCCAGGGGTCGTCAGCGATGTGGCGCAAAGCTGGTTCGAGGCGATCATGGTCCGCGCCGACGCGCAGGTCGGCTGGACGCAAGAAGATAGCCGGCAGTTGCGCGACCATGTCCGCGACCTCAATCGGCGCGCCGAGGAACTGGCACCGACGCTGACCGATGTGAAAGGCGATGAGCGGGCGCGTTACGACGAGGCGCGACGCCGCCTGTTCGCACAGCAAAGCCATCCGCTCGAAGAGCGCGCGAAGATGCGCAACCAGGCCGTCTCCGACGCCCTGCCCGTCCATCAAGCGGCGCGGCACGATGCGCTGATGCTGGAAATTGCCGCAGCGAACCTCGCGGGATCGAGTGCGGTTCGATGAGCGACACCCCCTTCCTGCTCGCCCCCGCGCAACTCGAGGATGCGGCAGCGCTCGCCCTCGATCGCGCCAAGATATCGGGCGCGGCCGACGCGACCGCCGAAGTCATCGAGAGCACCCAGCTTTCGGTCGGCGTCCGGCTCGGCGAGATTGAAACATTGCAGCACCGGCGCTCGAAGCAGCTCAGGATTTCGGTGATCGTCGACGGCCGCCGCGCCGAGAGCATGACCAGCGAACTCACGCCCGATGCGATCGAAAGCGCCATCGAAGCCGCCTGCGCGATCGCCCGGCATGTGGCGCCCGACGAGAGCGCCGGCCTGGTGGACGCCGCATTCCTGGCGCGCGACATCCCCGACCTTGACCTGTTCCATATCTGGCTGCCGTCCGCCGAGGATGCACTCGAAATCGCACGCCGGATCGAGACGGCGGCGCTCGACGGCGAGGACCTGCCGGCCGGGACCGCGATCAAGGCCGAGGGCGCGCGCGCGTCGGCCTTCCATCGTCAGCTATGCTTTGCGACGTCGCGCGGCTTCATGGCGAGCTATCCGAGTTCGAGCCACTATTACGACTGCGGCGTGATCGCAGAGCGGAACGGCAGGATGCAGGTCGCCAACTGGTCGCGCACCGCGCGCGCCATCGACGACCTCCCCGCTCCGGACACCATCGGCCGGGCGGCGCGGGCGCGGGCGCTCGCCAAACTCGACGCGCGCGATATCCCGACCGGCGACATGCCGATCCTGTTCGAGGGGATATTGGCGATGGCGCTCGTCGATCCGGTCATGGGCGCGATCAGCGGCGAGGCGCAATATCTGTCCGATGGATTCTACACGGGCAAGCTTGGCGAGCGCATCTTCGCCGATCATGTTTCGATCGAGGAGCGCCCGCTCCTCCCCCGCGGCCTCGCAAGCCGGGCGTTCGATGCCGAGGGCGTCGCGACGGTCGACCGCGACCTCGTACACCGCGGCGTGCTGCAAAGCTATGCCCTCTCACGCTATTCGGCACAGCGGCTGGGGCTGCCACTGACTGGACATGCCGGCGGAATGTCCAATCTGCGATTGGTCGGCCATAACACGCGGCCTTCGGACACCCGCGAAGCCATGCTCCGCAAGCTCGGCAACGGCTTGCTCGTCACCGACATCGCCGGTGGCGGCACCGAGCGGACGACGGGCGATTGCTCCTTCGCGGTGACGGGTCAGCGCGTGGTGAACGGCGAAATCGCTCACGCCGTCGAAGGCGTCACGATCGCCGGGTCGCTGCCCGATCTTATGCGCGAGATCGTGGCGATCGGCGCCGACGAGCATGTCGAACAATCGATAACGAGCGGTTCCATCCTGGTCGGCGCGATGCGCGTCGCCGGGCGCTGAGCGGACGGAGATGACGATGACACCCAGTAACAGCCAGGTCGAAACCGGCCTTCTGACCGCCAACAATCTCGACCGGTCCCATCTCGACACGATCCTGGGCGGCGTGATGACGCGGTCGATCGACTATGCCGACCTTTATTTCCAGGCCAGGCGCCGTGAAGTGTGGCGCCTGAACGAAGGTCAGATCAACACGGGCAGCCACAGCTTCCGTCAGGGCGTCGGTCTGCGCGCGATCGCCGGCGAACATGCGGCACTTTCCTATTCCGACGATATTTCGCTCGCCGCCCTCGCGAGCGCCGCCGACACTACGCGGGCGGTCGGGCACGCTGGCCGGAGCGCACGCATCGCGCTGGGAAACACCGGGAGAAGCGAGGCGTCCGATGGACAGATCGCGCTCTATCCAATGGCCGATCCGTTGGGGCAAAGCACCGCCGACGAACGCGTCAATCTGCTGAAACGGGTCGATGCGCTGGCGCGCGCGGCCGATCCCCGCGTCAGCCAGGTCACGGTCATGCTGCAGATCGAGCAGAACCACGTCTTCATCGCGCGCAGCGACGGCGCGCGCAATGCCGACGCCCGCCCGCTCGTCCGCCTCGACATCACCGTCTTCGCCGAGCAGAACGGCCGCAAGGCGCGAGCCCATGTCGGCGACGGCGGGCGGATGGCGTTCGAGGAATTGACCCGGGAACGCGTGCAAGCGCAAGTCCGCAAGGCGGTCGACCGGGCCTTGCGACAGCTCGATGCGCGCGCCGCCCCTTCGGGACCGATGACCGTCGTGCTCGGCCCGCGCGAGACCGGAATCCTGCTTCATGAGGCGGTCGGCCACGGCCTCGAAGGCGATTTTCTGCGCAAGGGAAGCTCGGCCTTTGCCGGCCTCGTCGGTCAACGCGTCGCGGCGAAAGGCGTTACTGTGGTGGATGACGGCATGATCGCGGGAAGCCACGGCTCGCTGACGATCGATGACGAAGGCCAGCCGACCGAGCGCACGCCGCTGATCGAGGATGGCATATTAACCGGATTCCTCCACGACCTGCACAATGCGCATCTGCTAGGAACGCGGTCCACCGGCAACGGACGCCGCGAATCCTATGCGGCGATGCCGATCCCGCGGATGACCAACACCTTCATGCTCGGCGGTTCGCACGATCCTGCGGAGATCATCGGATCGGTCGCCTCGGGCCTTTATGTCGCCGGGGTCGGGGGCGGCCAGGTCGACATCACCAACGGACGCTTCGTGTTTCAGGCGACCGACGCCTACCTCATCGAGAATGGCCGCCTGACCGCACCGGTGAAGGGCGCGACGCTGGTCGGCAGCGGTCCCGAAACGCTGAAGCATATCGCGATGATCGGCAACGACCTGGCGATCGATGGCGGAAGCGGCATGTGCGGCAAGGCGGGACAGAATGTGCCGGTCGGTGTCGGGCAGCCTACGGTCCGGATCGACGGGATGACGGTGGGCGGGACGGCTTAATGAAGGCCGAGGCGGTAGTCCTTCGGCGACAGGCCGAACATCTCCTTGAAGCATTTACTGAAATGCGAATGTTCATTGAACCCGCACAGATAGGCGACCTCGGCGATCGAGAGGTCGGAATTCCCCAGCACCACTTTCGCGCGCGACAGCCGCATGTGCAGCAGCAAACGGCCGAAGGTGATATTGTAGCGGGCGCACGTCTTGTGCAGCATACTGACCGAGCATCGCAGGTCGGCGGCGGCATCGGCGGGCGTCAGCGCGGGGTCGGCCGCGCGTTTGGCAAGGCAGCGGAACAGCCGCCGCATCCGCCCTTCATATGCCGTGATGTCGACTTCGCCAGCGGAAGATTCGCGGAACGCCTGGCAAAGGATATCGCGCACGATCGGCGGAAAGACGTAATGCCCGTCGGCGGACGGACGCTCCGCCACCATGCCGACGATCGCGGTGCGCAGGATGGCGCCGACCTTGCCGGTCTTCTTGACCGGCACACCCCAGTCGAGCACCCCCTTGCCCTCGTCGCGGCCATCGACCCACATATAGGGAAGTGAAAGGACAAGAAGTTCGGCCGGGCCGTCAAGAATGATCTGAGTCTGGTCCAGATACGACATGAAGGCGCACAGCTCGCCTGCTTCAATCATCTTTTCCTTGCGGAACCGCACGAGCTGGGCGCGTCCGCTGACAATCACAGCGACGTGAAGGGTTGAGAGATTTGGGCTGACATTGTCGAGGGCCAGGACAGGACCATCATAGCGGAGCCGGCCGATTTCGATGGGGAAGCGGTCGATGCGATCGATAGCTGCGGAAATAATAGCCTCGCCGGCCCCGTGCGAAGCCACCGCAAAGCCGAGTTGATCGCGAAGTTCCGCTTCCCATTCGGTGACGGTCGACGGCGAATCTTCTGCGGTCAACTCCGCCAGCCGGCGGGCGTCGGTCGCGGCGGTCCAGTCGAGCCAGTTTTCAAGGCTGGACATGGGTCGCGACCATCGCACCGAACCCGGAATGGACGCCGGATAGAAAAGAATTAAGGGGCCTGTCGAGTGGCCTGAAGCGGCAAGGCGGCATAACCTGTTTCTATTCGGACAGGTGCTGGCCAGCAAGGAGAAATGGAATGAATGCGATCCTCGAACCCCTTTCGCTCCCGCCCTTTTCGGCGATCACGCCCGCGTCCATCGAGGTTGCCCTCGACGCCGCGCTAACCGAGTATCAGGCCGCGACCGATCAAGTCGTCGATCGGCGGGCGCTTGGCTTCGATGATATATGGATGCCGGTCGAGCGCGCGAAAAATGCCGTCGATGCGCTATGGTCGGCGGTCTCCCATCTGAAGTCGGTCGCCGACAACCCTGAATTGCGTGCGGCGCACGACATGGCGCGCGCACGCATCGTCGAGGCGACGACACGGGCGCTGCAGAACCGCGCCTATTTCGACCTGCTGACCGCCATGGCGAAAACCCCCGGGTTCGCAACGCTGGACCTGGCCGACCGCGTGGCGATCGAACGCAGGCTTCGCGACTGCAGACTGGCAGGTGTCGCGCTCGATACGGACGCCCGCGCCCGGTTCGCCGATATCTCGGTCGAGCTCTCGCAGCTCTCGACCGCCTTCGGCAGCGCCGTCGTCGACGCAACCGACGCCTGGTCGAAACAGATCACCGACGAAAGCGAACTGGCGGGTCTTCCCGATGCGGCAAAGGCCATGTTCCGTGCCGCGGCGTCCGCGAAGGGCCTCGATGGCTGGCTCATCACGCTCCAGATGCCGAGCGTCGATGCGGTCCTGACGTTCGCCGAGAATCGCGACCTGCGACAGACGCTCTATACGGCCTTTGGCACCCGGGCGTCGGATCAGGGCCCACATGCCGGGGAGTATGACAATGGCCCGCGAATGGCGCGAATCCTCGAACTGCGGCGCGAGGCGGCCGGCCTGCTCGGCTTTTCCGATCCCGTCGCCTGGTCGCTCGCCACGAAAATGGCGGCGGACAGCGGCGAAATCCTTGCTTTCCTTCGCGACCTCGCCGCGCGCGCCAGGCCTTCGGCGGAACGCGACCTCGCGGAGATGCGCGCCTTCGCCGCGTCCGATCTGGGCATCGACGATATGCAGCCCTGGGATATGGGCTTCGTCGGCAATCGCCTTCGCGCCGCGCGCTACGCGGTCGACGAGCAGGCGGTCCGCCGCTTCTTCCCGGTAGAAAAGGTGATCGAGGGATGGCAGGCACTTCTCCATCGTCTGTTCGGCATTCGCCTGCGCGCGCGGGACGACGTCGATCTCTGGCACACCGATGCTACCTTCTATGACGTCGTCGGCGAGGACGGCCTGGTCTTTGCCGGACTGTATATCGACCTCCATGCGCGCGCCGGCAAGAAGGGCGGCGCGTGGATGGCCGAGGCGCGGCCGCGGCTGCGCAGCGGCAATATCGTCAGCCATCCGGTCGCCTATCTCACCTGCAACTTCGCGCCCCGTGGCGGCGGCGATCCGTCGCTTCTTTCGCACGGCGACGTTCAGACGCTGCTCCACGAGACGGGTCACTGCCTCCACCTGCTGTTCACCCGCGTGAACCGGCCCAGCGTCGCCGGGGTCAACGGGTTCGAATGGGACGCGGTCGAGCTTCCCAGCCAGCTGATGGAAGATTTCGCCTGGGACCGCGACATACTCACGAGCATGTCGGGGCACCTCGACACCGGCGAGCCGCTCCCGGCGGAGCTTTTCGCCGCGATGCTCGCGGCGCGCAACTTCCAGTCGGGCCTCGCCGTCCTGCGTCAGATCGAGTTCGCGATGTTCGACCTGATCCTCCACCTCGGCACGCTCGGTTCGGATCCCATGGCGGTCATCGGGGCGGTCCGCGACGAGATCGCGGTGATCCGCCCGCCCGCGTGGCACCGTTTCCCGCATGCCTTCGCCCATATCTTCGCGGGCGGCTATGCCGCGGGCTATTACAGTTATTTATGGGCCGAGGTCCTGTCCGCCGACGGGTTCGGCAAGTTCGTCGAGGCGGGCCTCGTCGACCGCGCCACCGGCGATGCCTTGCGTGAAGAAATCCTGTCGCGCGGCGCGACGCGCTCTGCCGCGGAGAGTTTCCGCGCCTTCCGCGGCCGCGCGCCCGATAACGCTGCGATGCTGGCGCGCCGGGGCCTCGCGTGAGCGATCGACGCCGATGGGTCGCGAATGCGGTGCGCCGCATCGAAGCCGATTTCAACCGGTCGGCCGATACGCATCTGATCCGCCTCGACCTCGATCGCCATCCGGGCATCACTCTCTATCTCAAGGATGAAAGCTCGCACCCCACCGGCAGCCTCAAGCATCGGCTCGCGCGCTCGCTGTTCCTCTATGCGCTGTGCAACGAATGGATCGGGCCAGACACATGCGTTATTGAAGCCTCGTCGGGTTCGACCGCCGTCAGCGAAGCCTATTTTGCCAAGATGCTCGGTCTTCGCTTCATCGCCGTCGTTCCGGCGGCGACGGCGCAGCCCAAGCTCGATGCGATCCGCTTTCACGGCGGCGAAATCCACATGGTCGACGACCCTGGCACCGTCTATGCTGTCGCGCAGCGGCTGGCGCACGAAACCGGCGGCCATTATCTCGACCAATTCACCTATGCCGAGCGCGCGACCGACTGGCGCGGCAACAATAATATCGCCGAAAGCATCTTCGCCCAGATGGCCGAGGAGGAATATCCGGTGCCGGCCTGGATCGTCTGCGGCGCGGGAACCGGCGGTACGTCGGCGACGATCGGCCGCTATATCCGTTACCAGCGGCACCCAAGCCGACTGTGCGTCGCCGATCCCGAGCAGTCGATCTTTCACCGCCACCATGCCGACCGCAGCCAGGTGACGCTGCGCAGCAGCCATATGTCTCGGATCGAGGGAATCGGGCGGGCGCGGGTCGAGCCAAGCTTCCTCCCCGGCGTGATCGACCGGATGATCGCGGTCAGCGACGCCGACAGCATCGGCGCGATGCGCGCGCTCTCCGATCGGCTCGGCCGGCGCGTCGGCGGATCGACGGGCACCAATATCTGGGCGTGCCTGCATCTGGCCGAGGACATGGAACGCGCGGGGGAGCACGGCAGCATTGTGACGCTGCTCTGCGATGCCGGCGACCGCTATGGCTGCACCTATTATGACGAAGACTGGATCGCGGCGCAGGGGATCAACTGGAGTCCCGGCGCCGACCGCGTCGCCCATTTTCTCGGCAGACCATCATAACGTGCGGAATGGTGCTAGTGGCCGTTTGCTGAATGGCCGCTTGCAGGCACAGATCGTGAGAAGCGGACATAAGCGTTCGCAAAGTGTCAGCCGTCCCCAATCCGTTAGAGTGGTGTATTGATGACCCTGCAGCTTTCCGGCGCCGAACGCGGGGCGGTGTTCCACGTCACGACATTGCCATTGCGTTGCAGACGCACGCCAGTCTTGTTCTCATAAATCTGCCCGCGATTGGCGGGGCTGGATTTGAGCACCATTGTCCGTCCGCCATTGACCCGCACGATCGCCCCCTCTCCGACATAGTCGACCTACAATCGCGTTCCCCGATTGCATTCATAGCTTGTACCAGTGTTACGCGGTACCGAGGAGCAAGCAGCCAGAGAGAGAGCCCCGGTTCCCGTAATGAAAATCGCATATGCTGTTTTCATGTCGTTCTCCTTTCACTATTCTTGCCGACCCTGGACATCCGGTCAGTCGAGCGCCGTCGCAAGAAAATCGGTCATATCCTTCACAAACCGGTCGGCGTCGCCCGGCCGGCTGCCGATCGTCACGCCCTTGCGGAGGAAGCCACCCGACACGACGTAGCCGGTGAAATCCTCGGGCCGCAGCGCCGGGTTCGGCTGGCCGGTGGCGAGGTCGAAATAGACCCCTGCATCATCCATGTAGACGGTGGGAAAGATCGTCGACGTCACCGCATCCGGAATGCGCGTCGGCGATGGCACGTCGGCGCGGTCGAACGCGTGGCCGGCGCCGGCGACGATCCGCATCGTTGCGTCCTGCCCTGCCACGATCATCGCATGTATGGCATCCTGACATTGCTGAACCGACACCCAGTCGTCGCGGTCGCCTTGCAGCAGGAGCAGCGACGCACCCTCGGCCAGCCGCGCGCTGCGGAATTGCGTTCCGCACCAGGGATAACCCGCGACGACGGCGCGAAGGCCCTTGCCCTTGCCGAGGATCGCATCCGAAAAGGGCGCCGCCGCCGCCATCATCACTGCCGTCCCGCCGCGGCTGCCGCCCAGCGCGCCGATCCGCGCGGGATCGACATCGGCGCGGGTGCGCAGATATCGGGCGGCCGCCAGCACGTCATAGGCGCTCGCCGGCCAGGTGAGCCGCCCCTGGTCCGCGATCGTGTCGGTGATGCCCCGCCCGCGAAACGGGTCGATCAGCAGCACCGCGAGACCCTTTGAGACCAGCGCCGACGCCTCCGCCAGATGATGGGTGCCGAGGTTTCCGCTGCCCGGCGTCATGATCACGGCCGCGACGCGTCCCTTTTTTGCGGCCGGCCGGAAAAATTGGGCGTTGAGACGCACCGCCGGGCCGGCGTCGCCGTGCATCGCGGGCCCCCAGTCGGCGGGCGAGCGACTCTCGAACGTCACCAGCTCGCCGCGCGCGCCGTTGGCGAGGACGGTCGGTGTGGCAGCGAAATCGGCGCTGCTGACGGCTGGCAATGGCGCCGCGGGGCTTGCCGTGGCGGGCGTCGCGAGCAGGATTGTTGCAAGGACGGCTGCTTTGATCATGGCGTGGGACTCCTCTCATCCGATCGCGCATCGATAGCAGCGAAGCCCGGCCGATCCTGTCCTCCGGGGAACAATTGCCGCTCAGCCGTCGCGCGCGAAGCGGTCGAGCGCGACGGGGTCGATCACGGTGATCCGGCCATAGCCGAGCTCGATCAGGCCTTTGGCCGCGAAGTCGCGCAATATTTCGTTGATCCGGGGACGGGTCGCGGCGACCGACATCGCCAGTTCCTCCTGGCTGATGTTGCGGAGCGGCGCGATCGGCCCCACCGGATAATCATAGGGCGAGCGGCCGAGATCGCCGAGCCGCGCGGCGACGCGCTGCGCCAGCGGCAGCACGACATCGTCGACGATATAGCGCCCGAGCTTGCGCCGGATCGCGAGGTCGGGCGCGATCAGCAGGCGAAAGGTCGGAACGTTGCGTTCGAAGATCCGGATCACGTCGCGCGGACGGATCGAAAGGACGCGCGTCTCCTCGCGCGCGATCCCCGAATAGGCGTGCGGCAGGCCGTCGATGCAGCCGAGAAAGCCCGTCCAGTCGCCGGGCCGGATAATCCCCAGCGTGACCGCATTGCCGTCGGGTGACAGGCCGATCACGTGCAGGCTGCCGGAAATGACGCCGTGAAGGCCGCTCGGCTCCTCCTCTTCTTCGTAGAGATATTGGCCGGCTGCGATGGTGCGGAGGGTGCCGGCGGCGAGCATGTCTGCGCGGATATCGGCCGGAAGCGCGCCGAACCAGGCTCCATTCTCCAGCACTGCTTCGAGGTCCCGATGCACGCTCATTCCCAAATGTCTCCCCGAGAACAGTCACCCGGTGACCGCCATGCCAGAGCGCACCATGGAAAATCAACGAAGCCGGCACAAGCGAACCGCCGGCGCATGGGAGGGAAGACATATGCGTCCATTCGGCCGATTCGCCCTGATTCTGGCGACCGGAGCCTCATCGCTCGCCATCACGCACGCAGCGCACGCGCAGCAGGGCGAAGCGCCCGCCGCTGAGGACGCCACGACCGGCGACATCGTGGTGACCGCGCAGCGCCGGTCCGAAAGTCTTCAGAATGTCCCGATCGCGATCACCGCCTTCGACGCCGACTCGCTCGAAAAGCAGCAGATCCGGTCGACGTCCGATCTGCAACTCTCGATTCCCAGCGTCACCTTCACCAAGAGCAATTTCGCGAGCTCCAATTTCACGATCCGCGGCGTCGGCGACGCAGCGGTCGCGACGAGCGGCGATACCTCGATAGGCATCGCGGTCAACGAAATGCCGCTGGTGACGACGCGCCTGTTCGAAACCGACTATTTCGACCTCGAACGCGTCGAGGTGCTGCGCGGGCCGCAGGGCACGCTGTTCGGCCGCAACGCGACCGGCGGCGTGATCAACTTCGTCACCGCCAAGCCAAACCTGTCGGATTTCGGCGCCTCGGCGACGCTGCAATATGGCAATTACGATACGCGCCGCGCTGAAGGGATGGTCAACGTGCCGCTGACCGACACGCTCGGCATCCGCGTCGCGGGCACGTGGCTCAAGCGCGATGGCTATACGCGCAACCTCTATACCGGCAACCGGATCGACGGGCGCGACCAATATGCGATGCGCGGCTCGCTGCGCTGGCAGCCCACCGACGCCACGACGCTCGACCTGATGGGCTATTATTTCCGCGAGAATTCGAACCGCTCGCGCATCCAGAAACAGCTTTGCCACCGCGACCCGACCGGCGTACTCGGCTGCCTGCCCGACCGTCTCGCCAACGAGACGGTGAACAATAATGCGACGCTCGGCACCACGCTCTCGTCGAGCGAGTTCTTCCGCATCATCAGCGGCAGCGCGGCGGTCGCCTCGGTTGGTCTTGGCAGCGTCTATGGCACCGACAGCTTCTCGGGCGCGGTCAATCCCGCCGATCTGCGCACCGTCAACAGCGATTATGAGCCGACCTATCGCGCCGACGAGCTGCAACTGATGGGCAAGCTCGCGCATGAGTTCGGGGCGGTGACGCTGAACCTGACCGGCGGCTATACGCGCAACAAGGTCACCTCGCGCACCGACTATAATCTGGCGGTCCAGAACCCGCTCGCGACCGGGCCGGGTTCGGGCATTTTCGCGATGCGCAATTTCCCGACCCCGCTGTTCGCCAACGCCGTGTCGCATCTGTTTCAGGGCGACAATCTCTGTGTGTCGGAGGTGGGTCGCAACTACACCGGCTATATCGACGGCAACATCAACCGCTGCTCGCCGCAGGGCGCCGAATATGACGAATCACGCGCCAAGAACCGCCAATATTCGATCGAGGCGCATCTCGATTCCGACTTCGACGGTCCGTTCAATTTCCTGCTCGGCGGCATCTATGTCGACAACAAGGCCGACGGCGATTATTTCGTCGCCTCGTCGGGGCTCGACTATGGCACTGCGGTGGTCGGCGCGATCCAGACTGGCGGCGCGGGGGCGACGGCATCGCCCTTCGCCAATGTCGAAACCAATCTCTACCGTCTGAAATCCTGGGGCGCGTTCGGCGAAGCCTATTTCGATCTTTCCGACACGCTGAAGCTGACCGGCGGGCTGCGCTATTCGCACGACAGGAAATTCGTCCGCGACCGGTCGATGCTGTTCAACTTCACCATCCCATATGGAACGGAGGATGCGTTCGCGGCGCCGAATGCCGCGAATTTCGACGCCGATTCGAGCCTCGCCGGAAATCAGCCCTATCGCGAGAGCGAAGCGACCTTCGGCAAGCTTACCGGCCGCGTCGTGCTCGACTGGAATCCGGTGCTGAGCTTCACCGACAAGACGCTCGTCTACGCCTCCTTCTCGCGCGGTTATAAATCGGGCGGGATCAATCCGGCGTTCAACCCCAGCATCGTCTCGGCGCCCGCAGTCTATCACCCCGAGGTGCTGAACGCGTTCGAAATCGGCACCAAGAACAGCTTCCTTGGCGGCCATTTCCGCGCCAATCTTTCGGCCTTCTACTACGACTATAAGGGCCTGCAGATCAGCCGGATCATCGCGCGGACCGCCTTCAACGACAATGTCGATGCCAAGGTCTATGGCGTCGAGGGCGAGTTCGTGCTCGCGCCGACGCGCTCGCTGCAATTCAACCTCAACGCCAGCTATCTGCACACCAAGGTTGGCAGGCTGCAATTGATCGATCCGCGCGATCCCAGCGGCGGGCGGTCCGACGCGGTGATCGTCAAGGATCTGGCGGGCGGCGCCAATTGCGTCGTTGCCCCGGCCGCGGCGGGCAATGGCGCGCTTGCCAACGCCTTCGTCACGGCGGTCAACGCCGGGCTCGGGCTGAAGGCGCCGGTGGTGGTCCCCGGCACCGCGGCGACGGGCGCCTTCTCGATGTGCAGCGCGCTCGCTGCGGCGGCGGCCAACCCGTCGGCGGGACTCAGCGCGCTGCTCGGAGTGGGGCCGGGGCCGCTGCCGATCCAGCTCGATCCCAATGTCGCGACGGCGAAGCTGATCGACGGCATTCCCGTCGATGTCAGCGGCAACCAGCTTCCCAACTCGCCCAAATACAAGGTCTCGCTCGGCGCGCAGTACACGGCCGACATCGGCAGCAGCGGGATGAACGCGGTGTTCCGCGTCGATTATTCGTTGACCGGCGACGCCTATTCGCGCGTCTTCAACCGCCCGATCGACCGGGTGCGGAGCTATGATGTCCTCAACGCGCAGGTGCAGCTCAACGGCCCCGACGATCGCTGGTTCGCCCGCGCCTTCGTCCAGAACCTGCTCGATAATGACGCGATCACCGGCCAATATGTGACCGACGCCTCGTCGGGATTGTTCACCAACATCTTCACGCTCGAACCGCGTCGGTACGGCATCGCTCTGGGGTTCCGTTATTGATGATTGGGCCGCCCAATACGGTGTCGGCGTCGTGGCAGGTCTATTATGCCGCGGCGCCCGACCCGGCGCGGACGCCCGAAACACCCGCGCCGGACGACCTCGCCGGCTGGGCGCAGCGGCAGCAGCTGGTCGATGCGCCGATGCTGCAAGCCACGGCCGACGCGCTCCGGGATTTTCCCGGGCGCGTCTTCGAAGGCATGATTGCGGGGGTGCCGGTGATCGAGGTGCATCCGGCAACCGCGAGGCCGGCGCGCGGCGCGATCGTCTATGTGCATGGCGGCGCCTATACGCTCTATAGCGCGAAGGCGCGGCTGACGTCGGTGCTGCCGATCGTCCGGCGCACCAATATGCCGGCGATCGCGATCGATTATGCGCTGGCCCCGGCGGCGCGCTGGCCGGTTGCGCTCGATCAGGTGGTCGCGGTGCTGCGCGACTTGGGGGAAACCGGGCGCGGACCGGTCGCGCTTTATGGCGATTCGGCGGGCGGCGCGCTCGCCGTCGCCGCGACGCTCAAACTGCGCTACCTCGGGCTGGCCTTGCCCGAAGCGCTCGTCCTCTGGTCCCCCTGGTCGGACATCGGCGCCGTGGGAGACAGCTATGCGACGCTGGCGGCGGCCGATGTCAGCTTCCGCTACGACCGGCACCTCACCAACGCCGCGCTCGCCTATGCCGACGCCGCCGAGCATCGCAATCCGCTCGTCTCGCCCGTCTATGCCGATTTCGCGCGCGGCTTTCCGCCGACGCTGATCCAGGGCGGCACGCGCGAGATTTTCCTCAGCAATTTCGTGCGCCTCCACCGCGCGCTCGCCGATGCGGGGCAGCACGCGATCCTCGACCTTTACGAAGGGATGCCGCACGCCTTTCAAGCCTATCCGGCGCAGATGGCCAGCCCCGAAAGCCGCACGGCACTCGACACGACGGCGGCGTTTCTTTTGCGCCATCTCGAAAGGAACCGCCCATGACTGCCTCACCGCCATCTCCCTTCCCCGAAACCGCGATCTCGGAGGGGGAAAGCCTCAGCGGGCCGTGGCGCGCGCCGCGCCAGATGCTCGCCGACCAATCCTATGATCATCACAGCTCGATCCACGATGACGCGACCGCGCAGAGGCTGGGCTTCAAGGGCGGCACGATCGAAGGGCCGACCCATTTCAGCCAATTCGCGCCGCTCGCGGTCGCCGCATGGGGGCCACGGTGGCTCGATGTGGGCTGCATCTCGGCCCATTATCGCGCCCCGGTCTATGAAGGCGAAGAGGTGCGCGCGCATATGGCGCGAGTCGTTCCCGGTCAGAGGATCGCCGAAATCTGGATGGAGAAGGCGGACGGCACCGAAGTGCTGCGCGGCACCTGTTCGGTCGGACCGGACCATCCCGAAAGCGCGCTCGACCGGCGGCTTGCAGAGCTTCCCGCGCTTGAGCAGCCGGTGATCCTCGAAGACGTCGTGATCGGCACGAAAACGCCGCGCCGCCGGGTCGCGGTGGGCTTCGACCAGCATATGGGCGACCTCTATCCCTTCACACTGCGCCAGAAACTCGGCGTCATAACCGAAGCCTCGCCTTATTATGCCGAGGAAAGCGCAGGCGCGTCGCCGCACAGCCGAGCGATCATCCCGGTAGAGATGATCAGCGTCCTCCTCAACCACGCCTGGGGCGGCGAATCCTTCTATCGTCGCGGGCCGGTCGTCGGCCTGTTCGCCGATCAGGAGATACGACTCCACGACGGCCCTCTGTTCGTTGGCGAATCCTATGAGATCGAGCGCGAGGCGATTGCGCTGACCGGTAGCCGTCGGACTGAAAGCCTGTGGATCAGAACCCGCGTCTATCGCCCTGGCGAGGACCGGCTGCTGGCGACGATGCTGCTCAACCAGGCGATCATGAAGGACAGCTTCGCAGGTTATGAGGAAGAACATGCGCGATTGTACCGCGTTGACGGACGGGATGCACTTTAGGCAATTCTGGCCGAAAGCGGATAGTCCGCTCTCGGCCACCATTTAGCGAAAGTTGCCGTACGAGGCCTATCTGAACTTGAAAGCCACGTTCAGGCCATAGGTTACCGGCATGCCGGTGAAGCGGATCACCGCATCGCCGCGCCGCGCCGCGGTGTTCCAGTAATATTCGTTGGTGACGTTCTGCGCATAGAGGCTCGCTGTCCACTTCCCGTCAACATGCCCAATGCCCGCGCGCAGGTCGAGCAGACCATAGTCGTCGATGGCGAGACGCGTATCGGGCTTGAAATCGCCATAGGTCGAACTGCGGTACGTATAGTTCGCGCCGACGAAGGCTTCCTTCGACCCGCCGACATCCCAGCGATATTCCAGATCTGCGTTGAGCTGCCATTTCGGCGTGTAGGGGAAGCGGAAACCGTTGAAGTCGGTGACTGCCCCGAACGCCGTATAGTTGGAGAAGGAGCGCGTTACCTTGCTATCGATATAGGTCGCGCCGAGGTTGGCACGCAGCCCGTCGACCGGCGTGACGATAAGCTGCAGCTCGGCGCCCTTGATCCGCGATTTGGGCACATTGACCAGCGCCTCGAGCGGACCGAAGACCGGAACGATCGTGCGCCCCTTCAACTGCTTGTCGAGATAGTCGTAATAGAATAGCGCACCGTTGAGCTGCACCCGGCGATCGAGCAGCGCCGACTTGAAGCCGATTTCATAGGCCGTGACCTGTTCCTGCCGGACGGGCTTGTACTGAGCGAAGCGATTGCCCGCGAGCGTCGCGAACGAGCCGCTCTTGTAGCCCCGGCTGACGCTGGCATAGACGAGCTGGCCGTTCGCCGGTTTCCACTGCAGCACGCCGCGCCACGACACATTGTCCTCCGGCAGGCTTCCCGTGAATTTGCCCGGACGTCCGGCGTCGTCGAAGGTGACGCAGCCGCCCAGCGGAATCGTCCCCGACGGCAAACCGAAGATCAGCTCGAAACCGCGCGCGTAGGTGCCATTTCCGGCGCTCAGCGTGCATCCCCCGAAATCGACCTTGGTGTCGGTGTAGCGGATGCCGCCGATGAGCGTCAGCGTGTCGACGATCGGCACGCTGACGTCGGCAAAGGCCGCATAGCTGCGATATTTCGTGTCGCCGAGCTGCGGCACCAGGTCGATCGACGGAAAGCCGAAGCGGTCGAACACATGCGCCGAAGACTGGTCGTTGAGCCGCTGAGTCAGAAGCTCGTGCGTCTTGCCCCATTCATAATTGCCGCCGACGATCCATGTGCCGTCGCCCAGCAGCGAGCCGGCCAGTCGCAGTTCCTGGCTGAACGACTTGATGTCGCCTTCGAGGAACACGTCGGTCAGCCGCAGCGTCGTGCCGTCGGACTCCTGGCCATAGGCTTCCTTGAAGCGCGTATAGGCCGAAATCGAGGTGAGCGTGATGTCGTCGCTGAGGTCGACTTCGCCGCGCAGCGCCGCCTGCACCTGCCAATTGTCCTTTTTCAGCGGATAGCTGGTGCCCCAGTCGGCGGCACGATTGTCCTCCGGCGCGACCGGATAGGTCGGCAGGCGCGGGTCGAAGAAGCCTGCCGATTGCTGGAAGGGTGCAATGAACTGCGGCGCCTGCGTGTCGCCATGGTCCTGATAGGCATTGACCATCAGGTTCAGGCGCACCGTATCGACGGGCCGGAAGGCGAGCTGGACGCGCCCCTGCGTGAAGGCCCGCTGGCCGAGGCTCGCGTCGCGGGTATAGCTTTTCTGCCAGTCGCCGCCGCCTTCGTGGCGCAGCGAGATGCGCGCGGCGAGCGTCTCCGACAGCGGCCCGCTGGCATAGCCTTCGGCACTGAAGCGGTTGAAGCGGCCAAAGGAGAGCGCCAGCCCCGCCTCCGGCGACCAGGTCGGCTTGGCGGCGATATAGTTGATCGCGCCGCCGGTGGCGTTCGACCCGAACAAGGTGCCCTGTGGCCCCTTCAGCACCTCGACGCGTTCCAAATCGAAAGAGGCGCCCGCGGTCATCACCGAATAGGGGATCGGCACTTCGTCGGTGTAGACGGTCACTGTGGGCTTCGCAGCAAGGCTGCTGTCGAAGAAGCCGATGCCGCGCAGGAAATAGACGGGCGTGCCGAAACCGCTGTTGATCGCGTTGAAGCCGGGAGTCACTTTCGCCAGCCCTGCGACGTCGGTCACGCCCTGCGCCTGCAGGTCGTCGCCCGACACCGCGGTGATCGACAGCGGCACGCTGTTGATGCCTTCGCTGCGCTTCTGCGCGGTGACGATGATCTCGTTCGTGCCGGCGGCTTCGCCCTCCTCCGCCGAGACCGCATCCTGCGCCGCCGCCTGATTCGCAACCAGCGCGAACAGCAGGGCCGCGACCGACGACGAGCTACGCATCTTTGAAAGCGCCATAATTTCCCTCCCGATGACCATCTGTAACGCCCGGTTCAGATCCGGAAAGAGCGTTCAAATCTTTTGTTACCGTCCGGTCGGTAATATTGCTTCCGATCATTGTCAAATCGGCAATGATGGCGGCAACTATTGACCAGTGGGTCGCGACGGACCTATGCCTCGCGTTCAGGGGCAGCCGGAAGCACCGCAGCAAGCGGATATCCGGCGCATGGTGAAAGCAATGGCGGAAGCATCGAGAAAGACACGGGCATCGGCGACGCCCGCCCAAACACGAACAGGCCCCGCCGCGGCGGCAAGGCCAGGTCGCAAGCGCGGCAGCGTCAACAAGGAGGTGATCATGGCGATCGCTTCGACGATGTTCCGCGAGCGCGGCTATGATCGCACCAGCCTCGACGACATCGCCGCAGGCCTGTCGATCACCAAGCCCAGCCTCTATTATCATTTCGCGAGCAAGGAGGAAATCCTGCTCGAATGCATCGCGCGCGGCTACATCCTGTTCCAGCAAAAAATAGCCGATCGCGACGATATCCGCCTGCCCGGCCGCGAACGCGTCCGCATCTTCATCGAATGCTATGTCGACCTGTTGCAGGATAATGTCCTGTCGATGATCGTCGCCGACGAGCGTGTGATGAGCGATGCCGGCAAGGCCAAGTCACGCAACTACAAGCGGATGCTGAACCGCGACCTGCTCGACCGGCTCGAGGTCGGGCGCAAGGACGGATCACTCGCCTTCGACGACGCGCGCATCATTTCCTTCGGCATCTTCGGCATGGTCAACTGGATGACGCACTGGCAGTCGGGCGCACTGCAGATCGCGCCGGGCGCGGTATCCGACCAGTTCGTCGCGATGATTCTCGACGGCATCGGCAAGCCCTGACCTGATCCCGGACATCGCGATCCCGCACGCCTCGCGGCCTTTCCCGCCGCGAGTTGACAGCCCCTGTCGCCGCGCATATGACAATGTTACCGACCAGTAGGTAATAATAGGATTAGCGATGACCGACTTCCGTTATCTGAACACCAGCGTCGAGGACGGCGTCGGCATTCTTCAGCTCGACCACCCCGAGGTGCGCAACGCGCTCGGCTGGGAATTGCACGAGGACATCATCGCCGCGCTGCGCGCCTGGGAAGACGATGACGCCGTGTCGTGCGTGCTATTCATCGGCAACGAGGACTATTTCTGCGCCGGCTGGCGCGTCGACATCCTCAATACGGCGGGCGACGACGACCGCCGCCGCTTCAACGACCTCGCGCTCGCGCTGATGAAGGCGATCTATGATTTCGGCAAACCGTCGGTCGCGGCGGTCGCGGGGGTCGCCCCCGGTTACGGCATGGATGTCGCCAATATGTGCGACATCACCGTCGCGTCGGAAAACGCGCTCTTCGGATCGACGCAGGTCAAATATGCGATGAACGGCTTTTATCACGGCATCATGTCGCGCGTCGGCAAGCAGCATGCCCGCCGCCTCTATTATACCGGCGACCCGATTGACGCGCAGGAAGCTCTGCGGATCGGCCTCGTCAGCGAAGTGACGCCGGTCGGTGAACTTCGGTCGCGGTCGCTGACGCTCGCAAAGCAGATTGCCGAAATGGGCCCCGAACTGGCCAAGATCTTCAAAGGCGTCGCGCTGCGCGCCTCGAACATGGATCATCTCGGTGCGCTGCAATATGAGCTGACGGTCACGCACGACCTGCTCCAGCGCGGCATCTTCCGCGAGCGCATTTCACGCGGCTTCAACCGGTTGAAGTCCGGTGACCCGGTTGCAATCGAACGCGCCGGAAAGCCATGACCCTCGACGTCGTCGCCTCCGACATTTTCGTAGCCGAGGAGTGCGAGCAGTTCGCGCGTTCGGTCGACGGCTTCCTTGCCGCGCACGCCGCGCCCGAGGCGATCGACCGGTGGCGCGACGCCAAATGCGTCGACCGCGCCACATGGACCGCGGCAGCCGAAGCTGGCCTGCTCGGCATCTCGGTTGGCGAAGCCTATGGCGGCGCGGGTGCCGATTTCCGGTTCGAAGCGATCATCACCAAGGCGATCGGGCATCGCGGCGCCGACGCGCTGACAATCAGCCTGCACAACGCGGTGATCCTCCCCTATTTCTCCAGCTTCGGCACTGAGGTGCAGAAGCGCCGCTGGCTGCCGAAATTCTGCTCGGGGGAATGCCTCACCGCGATCGCGATGACCGAGCCGGCCGCCGGGTCGGACCTGCAGGGCATGAAGATGACCGCGCGCAAATGCGACGGCGGCTGGCGCCTCAGCGGGCAAAAGACCTTCATCTCGAACGGCCAGATCGCCGATGTCATCCTTGTCGCGGCCAAGACCGATCCTGCGGGGGGCAGCCGGTCGATCTCGCTGTTCATCGTCGATGCCCGCGGCGATCCGCAGGGTTTCCGCCGCGGGCGCAATCTCGACAAAGTCGGTCAGGAGGGACAGGACACGTCCGAGCTCTTCTTCGACGATCTGTTCGTTCCCGACGGTGCGCTGCTCGGCGGCACCGTGGGCCGCGGGCTGCCGCAGCTCATGGAAAAACTGCCGCAGGAACGGCTGATCATCGCCTGGCAGGCGATGGCAATGATCGAGCGCGCGCTCGACGAGACGATCCGCTACACGCGCGAACGCCCGATGTTCGGCCAGACGCTCGCCGATTTCCAGAACACCCAGTTCAAGCTCGCCGAATACAAGACGCAGGCGGTTGTCTGCCGCGTCTTCGTCGATCATTGCACTGACCTGCTCGTGCGCGGCGAACTCACCGCCGAGCTCGCCTCGATGGCCAAATATTGGGCATCGGAGGAGCTGACGAAGATCGTCGACGGCTGCCTCCAGCTCTTCGGCGGCTATGGTTATATGCTCGAATATCCGATCGCGCGCATGTTCCGCGATAGCCGCATCCACCGCATCTACGGCGGCGCGAGCGAGGTGATGAAATTGCTCATCGCCCGAAATCTCTGATCCGAAATCCCGAAACCCAGGAGTGAATATATGGCAAAGCACGGCACGATGCGCAGCGAGGTAAAGGGCGGCGTCGCCACCATCTTCCTCGACCGCCCCGACAAGAAGAATGCACTCAGCACCGAATTGTTCGAAGACCTCGTCGAAACGCTCCAGCAATGGCGGCGTGACGACAGCGTCGCGGCGGTCGTCATCACCGGAACCGAGGAATATTTCTCCGCCGGGCTCGATCTCGACACCATGAACTGGAAAAGCGAAGATGAGCGGCTGCGCTGGTATGATGCGACCTATTACGGCTATCTCGAACTGCTCGAATATCCCAAGCCGACGATCGCCGCGGTCGCGGGGCCGACCTTCGGCGGCGGCTGCGACATCGCGGTCTTCTGCGACATCCGCATTTCGAGCCCCAACGCCAAATTCGGCTTTCCGCAGATCCGCTTCGGCCTGACCCCCTTCGTCGATCCGCTGCAGCGCATCGTCGGGCAGAGCCAGGCGAAGCTGCTCGTGCTCACCGGGCGTCGTATCGATGCGCAGGAAGCGCTGCGCATCGGCCTGATCGACGAGATCGCGCCCGAAGGCAAACTGCTCGCGACGGCGCAAGCGATGGCCGGCGAGATCGCCTCGACGACCGTGCCGACCGTCGTACGCACAACCGAAATGCTGCGCCGTAGCTGGGCGATGGATCCGATGGCGGCCTATGTCTACGGCCACGTCCAGTATCGCGACGTCCACTGGAATCCGGAAATTTCGGACCGCATGCTGGCCGCACGCGCCAAGGTCGGATCGGGAACACGCTGATACGCGACCGATGACGGGCTCTCCTTCCTTCGCCTCCGCCGGTCTCGAAGGATCGGTCGTCGTGATCGTCGGCGCAAGCCGCGGGCTCGGGCGGCAATATGCCGCTGACCTCGCCCGCGCCGGCGCACGGCTTGTCCTGACCGGACGCGGCGAAGACGTCGCAACCGCTGCCGAAACGATCCGGCGGGAGGGAGGCATTGCGATCGCGATCCGGTGCGACATCCGCGATCCCGCACCCTTCGTCGAAGCCGCGCTCGCCGAATATGGTTCGATCGACGGGCTGGTGATCAACGCGGGCGTGGTCCGCGACCGCAGCTTCGCAAAGATGACGGCAGAGGAATGGTCGGAGGTGATCGACGTCCATCTCGGCGGCAGCTTCGCCTGCGCCAAGGCGGTATGGGAACCGATGACGACACAAGGGCGCGGCTCGATCGTGTTCACCACTTCAGGTGCGGGGATGCACGGCGCCTTCGGGCAGGCCAATTATGCGGCGGCGAAAAGCGGTATCATTGGCCTGATGAAGACGCTGGCCATCGAAGGGGAACGGCTCGGCATCCGCGCCAACGCCATCGCCCCGATGGCGCTGACCGAAATGACCGACGGCGTCTTTTCCGACCGTATGAAGCATTGCTTGCGTCCCGAACAGATTTCGCCCTTTCTGATGGCACTGCTCGACCCTGGATCGACGCGGACCGGCGAGATCGTCGAGTGCGGCGGCGGCTGGGGCGCGCAGATGCGCTGGCAGCGATCGGCAGGCGACCGGATGACAGCGGCGCCATTCGGTTCCGAATTCGATCTGCCGGAAACGACCGCCGATTCGCTGGGCGCCGCGCTTGGCGATCCGCGGACAATGTACAGGATGGCCTGAATGGAGTTTGCGAGTCCCCCTGCCCCCAGCGTGACGCTCGACCGCCGCGACGACGGCAGCATCATCCTGCGTTCCGGCCTGCCGCTCGGCCCGGTCCCCAAATCGCTCGCGCACGTCTTCGACGAACAGGCCGAGCGCGCGCCCGACGCACCCTTCATGCGCCAGCGCGAAGCGAGCAGCGCATGGCGAAGCATATCTTATGGTGAGGCACGCCGCGCCGCCGATGGTCTGGCGCAATGGCTGATCGACCAGGGGATTGGCGTCGGCGACGTCGTCTCCTTCCTGTCCGAACCGTCGATCGAGCATGGCATCGCCGCCATTGGCGTCCAGCGCAGCGGCGCAGCGATCGCGCCCGTCAGCGTCGCCTATTCGCTGATGTCGAAAGATCATGCCCAGCTCCGCCAATGCGTCTCGGTAGTCGGCGCGAAGGTCGTCGTCGTCGACGATGCAGCGCGCTATGCCGCAGCACTGCGCGCGCTCGCACCACTCGGGGTAACGATCGTCGCGGTATCGGGCACGGTCGACGGGCTCGCCATCACATCCTGGGCCGAGGTTATTGCAACACCGCCCCGTCATGACGTGACCGAGCGGATGGAGGCGATCCTCCCCGGCGATATCGCGCGGATCATCTACACATCAGGATCGACCGGGTCGCCGAAGGCGACACCACAGCCGCACGCCAATCTCAACATCACCATCGCGCAGAACCGGGCCCTCGGCCTGCTCGACTTCGGCGACGATCCGCCGCAGATCCTCGAAGCTATGCCGTTCAGCCACATCATGGCGGGCAACTTCAACTTCAACAACACGATCGCCGCCGGGGGCACAGTGTGGATCGACGACGGCAAGCCGACCCCCGGGCTGTTTGCAAAGACGCTCGAAAATCTGCGCGACGTCGCGCCATCCTATTTCATTACCGTACCGCTGGGCTACACGATGCTGTGCCAAGCGCTCGAGGTCGATGCCGAGCTCAGCCGCCATTTCTTCTCGCGCCTCAAATTCCTCGGCTTCGGCGGTGCGGTGCTCGCCGAAGATGTCCGCGACCGGCTGGTCGCGCTGTCGATCACCGCGCGCGGCAAGGCTGTGCCGATCTTCTCCTTCTATGGCGCGACCGAATATCTGTTCGGGACGCTGAAATACTGGACCGAAGGCGGGACCGACGTGATCGGGCTTCCCCTGCCCGCCACCGACCTCAAGCTCGTTCCGTTCGATGGGCGATACGAGATGCGGGTCAAGGGACCGACGATGATGCCACGAAGCGGCTACGTCGGCGCGCCCGAAGCCTCGGCGTCGCTGTTCGACGACGAAGGATATTTCCATACCGGCGACGCCGTCCGCTTCGCCGCCCCCGACGACCCGCGCGCCGGGCTCGTCTTCGCGGGCCGCCTTTCGGAAGATTTCAAGCTTGATTCCGGCACCTATGTTACCGTTGAGGCGCTGCGGCTGGCGCTGTTGGCGGCATGCGGCGAGCATGTATCCGATGCGGTCATTTGCGGTCTCAACCGGCCATATCCGTCGGCCTTGCTCTGGCTCCGCACACCGGACAAGGCGCCCAAACTGCGCGCGCGGATCGAACAGGCAATCACGGCGTTCAACGCGGCCCAGAGCGGCGCTGCGCGTCGGATCGGCGCGGCGCTGATCCTCGATGAGCCGGCGTCGTTCGAAACCGGCGAGGTGACCGTAAAGGGCAATGTGGCGCAGCGCGTAGTGCGCGAAAGGCGCACCGCCGACGTCGAGCGCCTCTATGCGGACCGCCCTGACGCTGCCGTGATGTCGTTCCGGCAAGCCGCCAGCAATCTGGTGGAGTCCGGATGATGCGACAGCGAACAGCCGGCGATTGGAGTCCGCTGAATTTCAGCGATCCCTTTTGCGAGCATGTCGGCGGCATGCAGATGCTCTATACGGGCAACGCCGAAGAGCCGGTCCGCTTCGGGATGGAGGTGCAGGCGCACCAGTGCAACCGCCTCGGCTTCTGCCATGGCGGCCTGCTGTCGACCTTTCTCGATATCGCGCTCGGCGTCTGTGCGATCGAGATTTGCGGTCACGACTGGGGCGGCCCGACGATCAATCTCAGCATCGACTTTCTTCAGGGCGCGCCGCAGGGCGACTGGATCGAAAGCCGCGTTACGCTCGAGCACACGACGCGCAGCCTGATGTTTGTGACCGGATCGGTCGTGGGATCGCCCGGTCGGATCGCCCGGGCCACCGCCTTGTTCAAACAGCCACGGCCGGCGCCGATCGCCCCCTGACCGCCACGGAGAAGAGCCTATGCCTGCACACGACACCGCCGATGCGATCGGCCAGACCTATGTCGGATTGCCCACCGCCGACATCGTCACCGCCGAATTTTTCCGCGATTTCGGTAGCCGCTGGGAAGCCGCTTGGAATTCGCACGACACCGATGAGGTCATGGCGCTGATCCACCCCGACATCCGCTGGAACGACACGATATTCTGGCCAGAGATCATCCACGGCCATGACGCGATGCGCGCCTATGTCGACAAGATCTGGGCAGTTATGCCCGACGTGCATTTCCGCGAAGTGCAGTTCTTCAGCGCGCCCGATGCCGGGCGCGCGCTCTACCTGTTCGAACAGACGGCCACCGCGCCGCCCGCCTCGGGCAAGGGTACCAAGGCAACGACCTACGGCTGCGACATCTTTCTCGGCTTTCGCGACGGGCGGTTGTCCGATTACATGGCGCAATATGAGATTACAGAGATGATGCGTCAGTTCGATATGTTGCCGGCGCGAAACGGCCACATTGGGGGAGCCTATCTGCTGTCTCTCATGGGCAAAGCGAAACCCGCATCGGCTTAATCGCAAATGGCGCGAAGCTGCGTTCCGGTACAGTACAGAATGAAGAAGGGAAATAGCGGCAATGGCCATAAAGACGCGCATTACCGAGAAGTTCGGCATCGATACCCCGATCATCATGGGCGGGATGACCGGCGTGGGCTATGGTCCGCTGGTCGCCGCGGTCGCCAATGCGGGGGCGCTCGGCTTCATCACCGCGCATATGTATCCGACCGGCCAAGCGCTGTTCGACGAGATCGAGGCGACGCGCAAGCTGACCGACAAGCCCTTTGGCGTGAACCTCACCCTGCTGCCATCGATCAACCCTATCCCCTATGACGAATATCGCGAGGCGATCATCGCCAGCGGGATCAAGATCGTCGAGACCGCGGGCCGTGCGCCGACCGATCATCTGCCGCGCTTCAAGGAAGCCGACGTCACCGTCATCCACAAATGCACCTCGGTGCGCCACTCGGTGTCGGCGGTGAAGAAGGGCGTCGACATGATCAGCATCGACGGCTTCGAATGCGCGGGTCACCCCGGCGAGGACGATGTCGGGCTCGTCGTGCTGCTGCCCGCGACGGTCGATGCGCTTCCCGATGTGCCGATCATTGCGTCGGGTGGCATGGCCGATGGGCGCAGCTTGGTCGCCGCGCTCGCGCTCGGCGCCGATGCGGTCAATATGGGCACGCGCTTCTGCGCCACCGTCGAAGCGACAATCCACCAGAATGTGAAGCAGCGCATCGTCGATGCGAGCGAACTCGACACCGTCCTCGTGGGCCGCAGCTTGCGCAACACCGCGCGCGTTGCGAAGAACGCGGTGTCGGACGAGGTCGCGGCGATCCAGCGTGATCCGACCAAGACCTTCGACGATGTCCGTCACCTGATGGCGGGCGTCCGCGGGCGCGAAAATGTGCTGCGCGACGGCGACGTCGACGGCGGCATCTGGACAAGCGGCCAGAGCCAGGCGCTGATCCACGACATCCCGACCTGCGCCGAACTGGTCAAGAATATCATGGCGCAGGCCGAAGCCGTGCGGAATAGACTGGGCTCAACCTAAAGTCGACGCCATGCTCCACAGGCGGTGACGTGGTCGCTCGTGGCCGGAAGCGGACAGGCGGCTTCCGAGCCCAAAATGTTGAAAGCTGACACTCACCAGACGAGCAAGATAACCGAGTAAACTTCGTGGTTAAATGGAATCGGCGAAGCCATCCAGAATTTGCCTTCGCCGCGGTTTATGACAATCCGCAACTCGAACGAATGGGACGCCCGGTCCAGCCCGTCAAAAAGCATTCAGAACGAATAGCGCAGTTGTAGACCATAGGTGCGAGGGTCGCCGTAGAAGGATGTCGCCAGCGAAAAGACCGAAGCACTGTTCGACATCCCGACACGATAGCGCGTATCGCCGACGTTCTTCACGAACAGCGCAGCATCGACCGGCGTATCGGCAACACGCTTCCATTCCGCGCGGAGGTCGACCACGTTGAATGCGGGTTCCATGTTATACTGGTTGGGAAGCCCTTGAGTCGTCGAAATCAAGGTCCGCGACCGGCGATAGAGATTCACCGACAGGCCGATCCGATCCCCCAATCCCGCCGGCAAATCGATGTCGTAACGACCATTGAGATTGAGCGTGTATTTCGGCGTATTGAACTGGTAGCTGAGCAGATCGCCCGCCGGGAAGCCCGGCGGTCCGTCGAATTTGTCGAACCGCCCCTTGAAACGTTCATAGTTGGCGGTGAAGGTCAGGCCGCGGACGGGGGTTATCGCCAACTCGGCCTCGAAACCTTCGGTGTGTGCCTTGGCCGCGTTAGCGACGATCGACGAGTTCAGCGTCCCGCCGCCGGGCAGCGGCAGCGCGGCCACGGCGGAGGCCTGGAAATCGGAGATGTTCGCCCGGAAATAGGAAAAGTTGAAGCGACCGGTCATGCCGCCGACGCGCCAGTCGGACTTGATCCCGCCTTCATAGTCGGTGACGGTTTCGGGCGCATAGCTTCCCTGAATCAGGTTGGCGGGGACGTTGGTATTGACGCCGCCGCCACGGAAACCACGACGATGCGCGGCATAGAGCAGAACGCGATCGGCGACATGATAATCCAGCGACAGCGTATATCCCGGCGCGTTGAAGCGAGTCTTGCGTTCGATCCCGGCGCATTGATCGGGACCCACCGACTGCGTTTGCTGAATGGCACAGAAGCTGCGGTTGTCCCATGTGTGGCGATAGCCTCCGGTCAGGTTCAACCCCTCCAGCGCGCCTCGGAAATGCCAGGTTGCCTGCGCGAACAGCGCCTTGCTCTTGTCGCGGATATAGGCGTTTTGAACGACCGGCGCCGGTGATCCGGCATGAAAGAATTGCAGCGCCTGGCTGCCCGATTCGCCCGTCGGCCCCTCATTGAGATAGAAAGCCCCGACGACGAATTCGAGCTGCTTGTCCAAGAGACCGCCCAGAATCTGGAACTCGTTGGTGACGGCGTCCACCGCGACCTGTGGAAAGGCGCCATAGCCGTTAATGCGGTCGTTGATGCTGGCGGGCAGCCCGTCGACGTCGAACTGGTTGAAGACCTTGGCATTGCGATAGCCGAAGATATTCTTGAGCGTGATGTCGCCAAGGTCGAGCCTCGTCGTGTTGACGACCCCCCAGCTTCGGGCGCGATAGCTGCCCTGCACGCCCGGATCGGCCGCCAGAATGCCGCCAAGCGCCCGAACGCGCTCCAGTTGCAGGCGCACATCGTTCGCCAGCGTTCCGCCGAAGAAGAAGGGATAGTTGCCGGCCGCCGCCGCCCTGCCCTCGGGATTGCCCGCGGCATCGGTGAAAACGCCGGTCGGAACGATCGCGGGGCCCGTCTCGTCGGTCCGCGAGATATCGACGATCAGCAGATTTTCGAATGTTTCGGTCGGGGTCGCGAGAACCGACAGACGCGCCGAATCGCTGTGCTTGCTGCCCAGCGCCGGCCCGCCGCCGATATCCTTGACGAAGCCGTCCCGCCGGACGAAGTCGTTGACGACGCGCACCGCCAGCTTGTCGGTGATCAACGGAACATTGGCCGCCAGCGTCAGCGATCGCGCGTCATAATTGCCGATGCTCGCCTCGACATAGCCTTCCGCTTGGGTCGTTTTGGGCCGGGTCGGCGTCAGCAGGATCGCCCCGCCGGTCGTGTTGCGGCCGAACAGCGTGCCCTGCGGCCCCTTCAGCACCTGCACCGACTGAAGATCGTAAAGCGACACGATGCTCCCATCCTGGGGCAATGGAACGTCGGCGAAATAGGTGACGACGGCGGGCAGCGCGCCCTGGAACAGGCCGCGCCCCTGCCCCCGGATCACGAAGCTGGGGGTGGCGGGACTGATCTGTGGCGAGATGCGCAGCGCCGGCACCGCGAACTGAAGATCGTCGCTACGCACGATGCCGCGAGCCTGCAAGGCGCCACCCGACAACGCCGTCACCGCGACGGGAACGTCCTGCGCATTTTCTTCGCGGCGCCGGGCGGTCACGACGATCGCATCGCCCGCATCGGTATCGGCGGCAGCAGGCGCGGGGTCGGCGGCAGCCGTCGCTGCCCCGTCCTCGGCGTTGGCGGATGCAGCCGACAGGGCACAGACACTTGCCCCCAAGGTGAACAAAAACTTGCTGCGCATGAACGAAACCTCCCCATTTATCCCGGCTGTTGCCGATTCGACCGACCTATCATTGATCAATCAATAATATGGAGAGGAAACCCTGTCAATTCCCGCGAACCGAAATGCCTATCGCGCCGCGCCGAGATTGGTTTCCAGATCGCCGAGAAGCCGTTCGAGCAGGATGATTTCGGCATCGCTGAATCCGGCCAGCGCCTGTTGCAGAAACTGTTCGCGCTTCACCGCCGTTTCCATCACCAGTTGCTCGCCCGCCGGAGTCAGTTCGACGATCATCTGGCGGCTGTCCTGCGCCGACGGTTTGCGGCGGATGAGCTGCTGACGTTCCATATCCGCCAGAATCCGCGTAACCGCGGCGGGAGCCATCGTCGTCGACCGCGACAGGTCGTTCTGCGACGAACTGCCCCGCCGGGCGAGATTGAAGAGCAGGCGCCAGCGCGCCATGTGGATGCCGCAGAGCTTTTCAAAGGCATTGATCAGATTGTTGTGCGCGCGGATCAGCCGCGGGATGAAATCGCGCGGTTCGGGCAGGTCGAGCGAGCGCAGCCCCTTTTCTTCGCCTTTTTTTCCACTTTGCTTCGGCATGGCATCACATCCCATTTATTTGATTGATCAACGATCTTGACTCTTGCCTTCTATGCACGGATAGTAGCGGCCAGTCGAGAGAAGAGCATAAAGGGAAAAGGCGATGCTGCACCATAATGACGACGTCACGCTGACCGTCGCGCCCGACAACGACAATCCGTTCCTGAAAGGCCCCTTCCGCCCCACGTCGCGGCAATGGACATCCGATTACGGCGACCTGAAGGTCGTCGGGGAGATTCCGCGCGACCTGAACGGCGTTTTCATTCGCAATGCACATAATCAGGTGCATGAGCCGCTTGGGCTTTATCACCCCTTCGATGGCGACGGCATGCTGGCATCTGTGCAGTTCGACGACGGACGCGCCCGCTTTCGCAACCGGTTCGTGCAGACGACCGGCTTCCTTGCCGAGCAGGCGGCGGGCCGCTCGCTCTGGCCGGGCCTGCTCGAGCCGGCGAAGGCGTCGCGCCGCGGGTGGGGGGCGATCGGAGCGATGAAGGATAATGCCGGCACCGACGTGATCGCGCACAACGGCAAGCTGCTCGCCTGCATGGGCCAGGGCAGCGAGGCATGGCGCCTCGACCCCGAGACGCTGGAAACGCTGGGCGCCGATCCCGACTGGTCGCGCCTCGTCCGCGACGGCGTTGGCCCGCATTTCAAGGTCGATACGGCCACCGGCGACATGATGTTCTTCAACTTCCCCGAACATCCCCCCTATATGAATTACGGGGTGATCGACCGGAACAACCGGCTGGTTAACTTCACGCCGATCGAACTGCCCGGCGCGCGCTGGCCCCACGACATGGGGATCACCGCCAACTATTCGATCCTGCATGACCTGCCCCTGTTCTTCGAGCCCGAGGGCCTCAAACGCGGCGAGCACAAGCTGCAGTTCAACCGCGACCTGCCGGCGCGTTTCGGTATCATCCCGCGCTTCGGCAAGGGAACCGACATTCGCTGGTTCGAAGGATCGAGTTGCTACATCTTGCATCTCTCCAATTGCTATGAGGACGGTGACGAGGTGGTGATGGATGGCTGCATCATGCCTGATTACAAGATGATCCCTGTGGGCGAGCATCAGGGCGGACGCGAAGCAGTTTATGAACGTATCCGCGCGAACCTCGACAAGCATAACAACAAGACGCTGATGCACCGCTGGCGCTTCAATCTGAAGACCGGCCAGACACGCGAGCAATATATCGACGACGAGGTCAGCGAGTTCCCGGTAGTCAGCAACGATTATGCCGCGGCGCGCTATCGCTACAGCTATAATGTCCTGTATGTTCCGGGCCATTGGCTGTTCGGCGGACTCAAGAAATACGACCTCGAAACCGGGGCGCAGCAGCGGTTCGAATATGGTCCGGGCCGGTTCGGCAGCGAGCCGCAGATGGCCCGCCGCGAGGGCGCGGTCGACGAGGACGACGGTTATCTGCTGTCGATGGTCGCCGACATGGATGCCGACCGGTCGGAACTGCTGGTCTTCGATGCAAAGCAGATCGACAAGGGGCCGATCGCGACGGTGATCCTTCCCGAACGCCTGTCGGTCGGCACGCACGCCTGCTGGGTCGAGGCCGATCGGCTGGCTGGAGAGCGCCCGGCCGCATGACCCGGCCGCTCCTCCTCCTGCCCGGCCTCAACAATACGGGCGCGGTCTTCGCGGATGTCGTCGCAGCGATCGATCCGCGCATCGACGCGCGCGCGCCGACGCTGCCGGCGCTCGACCGGGTCGACGCGCTGGCGGATCATCTGCTCGCGGGCCTGCCCGGACGCTTCCACCTCTGCGGCTTCTCCTTCGGCGGCTATGTCGCGCTGGCGATGCTGGCACGCGCGCCAGACCGCATTGCCGGCCTCGCGCTGGCCGGATCGCTGCCGGGTGCGGACGGCGATGCGGGGCGCGACAACCGCGAACGGGCGATCGCGACCGCGCGCAGCGGCGGATATGAAGCGATGGTGCAGGCGAACGCCACCGCCGCCTTTCACCCCGACAGTATTGCGAACGCCGATCTGATGGCCCGCCGCGCGGCGATGGTGGCGGATTATGGCGCCGGCCGCTTCATCGCCCATAGCGCTGCGGCGATGGCGCGCCCCGACCGCACAGACCGGCTGGCGAGTTTCGACGGCCCGCTCATCTTGATGGCGGGCGAAGCCGACCCGCTGACGCCGCGCGCGCGGATGGAGGAACTGGTCGGCAGCGCACGCACCCATGTCGTCGCCGGTGCGGGCCACCTGCTGCCGATGGAGCGGCCGCGGGCGATGGCCGACCTGCTGTCGCACTGGATGCTCGACAACTGATCCGGGGCAGCCTCGCGGGACGCGAACGCCGTCGCACCGCATCGGTCATGGCGAGATGGCTGCGGCGCCCAGATCGACCTCGGCATCCGCAACGAGCGCCGGCGCCTCCCACGCCTTGCCCAGGCCGGCGAAGCGATCACGCGCCTGGCGATATTCGGCGTCGAGTTCCGCGACGACCTCGTCCACCGACTGTTCGACGCGCGACCGCCCGATGCCCTGTCCGGCGGCGAAGATTTCCTTCCATCGTTTCTTTTCGCCTCCCTTTGCCGAGTCATAGTCCTTCGCGGTGCTTCCGGGCTTCAGGGCGTCGGGGTCGATGCCTGCGGCCCGAAGGCTGGCCTTGATCCACGATGCCGGCGCGCCGCTGATCGCGTCGCTGACGATCAGCCCGTCGATCGCTTCGGAAATCACATAGCCTTTATGCAGAGGGTCGGCCCCGCTCTCGAACGCCGGGATGAAGCGGGTGCCGACATAGGCGATGTCCGCACCCGCCGCGATCGCGCCCGCGACGCCCCATCCGTCGGCGATGCCGCCGCCCGCGACGATCAACCCGTCGAACTCGGCGCGCACGGCGGAAATGAAGGCAAAGGGCGACAGGCTGCCCGTGTGGCCGCCGGCGCCCGCGCAGACGCAGACCAGGCCATCGACCCCCGCGGCGATCGCCTTTCGCGCCAGCGCCAGCGACGTGACGTCGGCGAGCACCAGCCCACCATAGCCATGTACCGTATCGAGCGCGCGCTTGGGGCTGCCGAGCGCGGTGATGACCACCGGCGGCCGATGGTGCGCGATCAGCGCCAGATCATCCGGCAGGCGGGCATTGGTCGAATGGGTGACGAGGTTGGCGGCCCATGGCGGCGCGCGCCCCGTCTCCGCCTCGATCGCCGCAACGCCCGCGCCGATACGCTCCAACCAGTTCGCCAGATCGTCGATGCTACGCGCATTGGGGGTAGGAAAGGCGCCGAGTACGCCCGCGCGGCAGGCGGCAAGCACCAGTTCGGGGCCTGAGACGAGAAACATCGGCGCGGCGCAAACGGGCAGTTTCAGCGTCGCGACAAGCGTTTCGGATGGATTTACGGCCATGGTGTTTCCTTTTGCTCTCGACATTATTGATTGATCAATTAAAAAGATCGTCAAGGCAAGCCGATTTTGCAAAAAGGGAGATAGGCATGGGGACGAAAATGGCGCTGGAAGGAATCCGCGTCTTCGACGCCAGCGCCGGGGTCGCCGGCCCCTATGCCGCCCATCTCCTCGCCCTGGCGGGAGCCGAGGTGATCAAGGTCGAACCGCTGCAGGGCGACTGGGGACGGATGATCGGGCGCAAGGCGGGGACGGTCGGCCTGCCCTTCCTGACCTTCAACCGCGGCAAGAAATCGCTCGCGATCGATCTTAAGCAACCCGCCGGACTAGCCCTGGCGCGCGATGTGGCGCGACAATGCGACATCGTCGTCGAAAGCTTTCGCCCCGGCGTCATGGATCGGCTCGGCCTGGGTTATGACAGGCTGCGCGGCGACCGGCCGGATATCGTCTATCTTGCGATCTCGGGCTTTGGCGCGCGCGGTCCGCACGCCGGCCGGCCGGCGCTCGACACGGTGATCCAGGCGCAGGCCGGCTGGCTCGACATGACGCGCGACGCACAGGGCGCGCCGGTGCTGATGGACTATATTCCAGTCGATGTGCTCACCGGCCTCTATGCCGCGCAGGCGGCGACGACCGCGCTGCTCGCGCGCTTCCGCTTCGGCACGGGGCGGCGCATCGACATCAGCCTGCTGGAGGCGGCCGCGGCCTTTCTGGCGCCCAAACTGGCCGAAGCAGCGATGCTGCCGCCGGCGACCGGCGGTTCGGCGGGCGTTCCAACCGGGATTTTCCCCGCCGCGGAAGGACTCGTCGCCCTCGCCATCAAGGACGACCGTGAATTCGCCCTGCTCGCCCAGACGCTCGGCCATCCCGAATGGTCCGCCGATGCGCGCTTTACCACACGCGCCGCGCGCGCCGGGCATCGGGCCGCCTGCGAAGCGGCGATCATCGCCGCGCTCGCCGAGCGCGAGGCGGAGGCGTGGGATGCGGATTTCGCCCGCGCGGGCATCGTCGGGGCAAAGGTCAACAGCCTTCGCGACCTGCTCGACGATCCGCATTTTCAGGCGCTTTCGCGGATATGCCGCGATCCCCAGCCCGGGCTGGGCGACACGCCGCGCGTCCAGGTGCCGGGGCAGGAGGTCGGCATGCTCGCCCATGCCCCGGCGATCGGCGAACATGGCCCGGCGGTTCTGGCCGACTTCGGTATCGCCGCCGAGCGCATTGCCGCCGCGATCGAAGACGGCATCATCCCCGCCTCCGAAGGAGCCCCGGCATGACCGTCCGGCCCTGGGCAACCGCGCCGCAGCGCCGCAGGCCGAGCGCCCGCTTCGTGCTGCTGATGCTGATGGCCGCCTACATGCTGAATTTCATCGACCGAACGATCATCGGCTCGCTCGCCGAACCGATCAAGACCGAGTTGGAACTCAGCGATGCCCAGGTCGGGCTGATGAGTGGACTGGCTTTTTCGATCTTCTATTGCACGCTCGGCATCCCGATCGCCCGGCTTGCCGAAACCCGCGACCGTGTGACGATCATCTCGGTCGCGATCGCCGTCTGGTCGGCGATGACCGCCTTATGCGGACTTGCGCAGAATTTTGCGCAGCTTTTCCTGGCGCGGGTCGGCGTAGGGGTCGGCGAAGCAGGCTGCACGCCGCCCGCCCATTCGCTGATCGCCGACTATTTCCCACCCGAACGTCGCGCCACGGCCTATGGCATCTATTCGCTGGGCATCCCGCTCGGCGCGCTGTTCGGCGCGGTCGCAGGGGGCTGGATCGCGCATCATTTTGGCTGGCGCGCGGCGTTCATGATCGTCGGCCTTCCCGGCATCCTGCTGGCACTGCTCATCCGCCTGACGATCGCGGACCCCGGGCGCGCCGCGCCGGAACGGCAAGCGCCGTCGCTCGCCGCGGTCGTTGGACATTTCTGGGGCACCCGGCGGCTGCGCTATATCCTGATCGCCAACACGATCAGCGGCTTCGTCGGCTTCGGCATGGTCGTGTTCGCTATCCCCTTCCTGTTGCGCGGCACCGACCTCAACCTGTTTCAGGCCGCGCTCGGCTATGGGGTGATCTATGGCCTCGCGTCTTTCGCGGGAACCAGTCTGGGCGGAGTCGTGACCGACCGGATAGCGGCGAGGACCGGGCGCGACCGCCTGATCGTGCCGGGATTCGGGATGTTGGCCGCCGCGCCGCTTTATATCGCCGCCGTCTATTCCGCCTCGCTACCCACGGTCGCGATGCTGGTCGTCGCGGCGACCATCCTGCGCGACCTGCACATCGGTCCGGCGCTGGGAGCGGTGCAGAACGGCTTTCCCGCGCGGATGCGCGCCCGCGCCGCGGCGGTGCTGCTGTTGGCGATGAACCTGATCGGGCTGGGGCTCGGCCCGCTGCTGATCGGCTGGGCAAGCGACCATTTCGCCGCCCGCTCCCTGGGCGCGGGCTTCGCCCGCTGCGCCGCCGGGGCGGAGGGGCACGGCGCCCCGATCGCCGACGCCGCGTGCCGCGCCGCGTCCTTCACTGGGCTCCAGCTCGCCTTCGCGATCGCCTTTGCCCTCTACGCCGTGGCCGGCCTGTTCTTCCTGCTCGCCACCCGCGAGCCCGCTTCCGACAACGAGGAGACCGAATGATGCGCATGCCCGACTATATGAAGATCGGCGATGGTCCGATCACCATCTTCCTGCTCCACGGCGGCTATGGTTCCAAGGATTACTGGGTTCATGAGATTTCAGCGCTGGTCGGTCGGGGCTATCGCGTCGTCGCCTGGGACGCGCCGGGATATGGCCTGTCGCCGCTGCCCGCCGATTACAGCATCGAGATGGTCGCGGAAAGCGCGACGCATCTGATCGCCGAGCTCGGCACCGAAAAGAATATCATCATCGGCCATTCGATGGGCGGCATCGTCGGGCCGAAGGTCGCGCAATTGATCCCGGACCGGATTCATGCCGTCGTCATTTCCGCTTCGATCGCCGCGCTGGCGCAGGGCGGCGAAGACTTCGCCCGCGACTTCATCGAAAAGCGCATTCCGCCGCTGCGGCAGGTCAGAACACTCGCCGAGGCGGCCATGCCGCTGCTCAAATCGATGTTCGCGCCCACATCGAGCGGTCCGGCCGTCGATCTGGTGCTCGACATTGCCGGCAAGACGCCGAGCGAAACCTTCATCCAGGCAATGCTCGCAATCCAGCGCTATGAAGGCGTGCCGGTCGTCCAGGCACTGGAAGTGCCAGTACTCTGTGTCGGCGGACGTCACGACCCGGTGGCGCAGCCGCATCTCGTCGAACAGACGGCGGCGCTGATCCCCGGCGCCAAGGTCCGAATATTTGAAAATGCCGGCCACTATCCCTTCGCCGAAGTCGCCGATGCGTTCAATGCGGCGCTCTTCGACTTTCTGGACCGAAACGGCCTCGCTCCATGAATGGCGACACGCTCCTTAGGGTCGGGACCCATTAATTCACCAGCTGGATAAAATGTCGCGGTGGAAGCCGCCCGCAGAAGACGTTGGCCATCTGCTAAATGTCCGGGGTCAGGTTCGATCTATTGCGCCCGCGTCGAGCAAGGGCGCCGCATCCATATCCCCCGCACCCAATATGTCGGCCAATCGCTCCGTGCCTGCCAGGATCATCGCCTGCTCCCACGCAGGAAGCGCCGAGAAACGGACGCCGAATATTTCCTGCAGCATATCGGGCGCCTCCACCAGGCGGCGCCTTCCTTCCGAAGTCGTCTCCAACAGCATCCGCCGTTTATCCCGATCGCTGCGTGCGCGGGTCACGAGGTGCAGAGCGACGAGACGATCCACGATCGCCGTGATCGTCGCATGACTGAATTGCAGGCGCTGGGCGACGACGCCCGGGGTCACGTCTTCACCGCCGTCGATCTCGCGCAGCACCAGCAATTGCGAAGGCGTAAGCCCCGTCGTCGCGGCCAGGCGACGGGTGCCGCCTTCAGCAGCGCGCAAGACGCGCCGCAGAGCCTTCAACGTCGCATTCGCTATCTCCGATTCCATGGATATTCGTTAGCGTCGTCGCACACCCGGTGCAAAGCCGTTCTGGCTTGGGAGAATCGAATAATATTTCATATTATGAAAGATAAATATTGACCGAGGGTTGAGATAACATCGAAATTCCTTATATTTCCTTCGAATCATGACCCGGCTTGCTCCGGGCAAGCAGAAAATCTTTTCAGGAGATGAAAGATATTTGATCGGCAAAAAGACGCAGAGTCATTGCCTCCAGGGAAAGATCGGGATGAACCGCCAGCCACGGCGGACGATGTGCGATTTCGCAAACCGCTTGCAGCCGACGGGCCGGCCATAACGGCGTTGATCGCCGCCTGCCCGCCGCTCGATCGCAACAGCCGCTATTGCAACCTTCTGCAGTGCGAGCATTTCGCCGATCATTGCATCGTCGCCGAAAAGGCGGGCCGCATCGTCGGCTGGGTGTCCGGCTACCGCCCGCCCTCCGAGCCCGAGGCCTTTTTCGTGTGGCAGGTCGCCGTAGCGACGGAAGGACGCGGAAAGCAGCTCGCCAGCCGCATGATCTCCGCCCTGCTGGCGAGACCGGCGCAGCGCGATGCGACGCATCTCCTCACGACGATCACCGAGGATAATCAGGCCTCGTGGGGCCTCTTTCGCGGTCTCGCGCGTGACTGGAACGCCCCGCTCCGCCGCAGCGCTCTTTTCGAGCGCGAAACCCATTTCGCCGGTGCCCACGCCACCGAATTCCTGGCCCGCATCGGGCCGATCGATCGCAAGACTATCCACGAAAAACGGGGATGAACCATGATGATGACACCTGAACCGTCCGGCGCGATTCCGGACAGGGCTATCTATGACCGCCGCGAATCGGCGGTGCGCAGCTACGCCCGATCGATGCCGCGTCAGTTCGGCCGCGCCGAGGGCGTATGGATGCACGACGACCAGGGCGGCCGCTATCTCGATTTCCTGTCGGGTTGTTCGACGCTCAACTATGGGCACAACCACCCGATATTGAAGCAGGCGCTGCTCGATTATATCGACGCCGACGGTATCGCCCACGGGCTCGATCTCCACACCGATGCCAAGCGGGATTTCCTGAGCGCTTTCGAGACGCTGATCCTGAAGCCGCGCGCGCTCGACTATCGCGTCATGTTCACCGGCCCGACCGGCACCAATGCGGTCGAGGCGGCGATCAAGCTCGCACGCAAGGTCACCGGGCGCGAGATGGTGATCGCCTTCACCAACGGCTTTCACGGCATGACCCTGGGCGCCCTCGCCTGCACGGGCAATGCCGCGAAACGCGGCGGGGCGGGCGTGCCGCTCGCCCATGTCGCCCACGAACCTTATGACGGCTATTACGGCCCCGGCGTCGATACCGCCGACCTGCTCGAACAGCGTCTCGCCGATCCGTCGAGCGGCCTCGATGCGCCCGCCGCCATTCTGGTCGAAACCGTGCAGGGCGAAGGCGGCCTCAACGCCGCGTCGCCCGCATGGCTGCGCCGGATCGCCGCGATCGCGAAGGCGCATGGCGCGCTGCTGATCGTCGACGACATTCAGGCCGGCTGCGGACGGACAGGCCGCTTCTTCAGCTTCGAGGAGATGGGATTCACGCCCGATATCGTGACGCTGGCGAAATCGCTGTCGGGCATGGGCCTGCCTTTTGCCCTGACGCTCCTTCGCCCCGAACTCGACCAATGGTCGCCGGGGGAGCACAACGGCACCTTCCGCGGCAACAATCATGCCTTCGTCACCGCGACGGCCGCGCTGCGGCATTTCTGGAGCGACGATGCCTTCCAGCGCGACATTCGCCGGCGCGGCGACCTGCTCGAAGCACGGCTCGCCCGGATCGCCGCCGAGCACGGCTTCGAGGTGCGCGGCCGCGGCATGATGCGCGGCGTCAATGTCGGGTCGGGCGAACTCGCCGCCGCCGTGACCACCGCCTGTTTCGACGCCGGACTGATCATCGAGACCAGCGGCGCGCGTGACGAGGTGATCAAGGTGTTGGCGCCGCTCGTCATCGACGATGCGATTCTCGCCGCCGGCCTCGACATCCTCGAAACCAGGATCCGCGACGCGATGGCCGCCGATTACGCCGTCGCCGCCGAATAGCAGGAGATATTCACATGATCGTTCGCAAACTGGCCGACGTCCGCAAGACCGGCCGCAATGTCCGTTCGAACGGCTGGGCCAGCGCCCGCATGCTGCTGAAGGACGACGGCATGGGCTTTTCCTTCCACATCACCACCATGTTCGCGGGCACCGAGCTCAAGATGCACTATCAGAATCATCTGGAAGCGGTGTTCATCCTCAAGGGGACCGGAACCATCGAAGACCTGGGAACGGGCGAAATCCACCGGCTCGAACCCGGCGTGATCTATGCGCTCAATGCGCATGACCGCCACATCGTGCGGCCCGAAACCGATATCCTGACCGCCTGCGCCTTCAACCCGCCGGTCACCGGCAAGGAGGTGCATGACGAGACCGGGGCCTATCCCGCCGACCCCGATCCGGCGCGCGAGCCAGCGCCCGCCGACTGACAGCCATTTGACACGAGAAAGGGAGACGTCCGATGCAAGACCTCTACCCATCACGCCGCGCGGCCGAAGCGGAGATGCGCCCGCGCCTCGATCCGGTCGTTCATAGCGACTGGAGCAATGACGCGCCGATCACCGCGCGGCAGGCCGCCGCGTTCGATCGCGACGGCTATATGCTGCTGGAGAATATCTTTTCGGACGAAGAGGTTGCCTTCCTCCAGCGCGCCGCCGGCAGCCTGCTTGCCGATCCGGCAGCGCTCGACAGCGATACCATCGTGACCGAGCCGCAGAGCGACGAGATACGTTCGGTCTTCGAGATCCACCGGCAGAGCCCGGTCATGGCGCGGCTTGCGGCCGATTCCCGGCTCGCCGGCGTCGCGCGCTTCCTGCTCGGCGACGAGGTCTATATCCATCAGTCGCGCCTGAACTACAAACCCGGCTTCAAGGGCCGCGAATTCTATTGGCACAGCGATTTCGAGACCTGGCATGTCGAGGACGGCATGCCGCGGATGCGCGCGCTGTCGATGTCGGTCCTGCTGGCCGAGAACACGCCGCACAACGGGCCGCTGATGGTCCTTCCGGGGTCGCACCGCACCTATCTGACCTGCGTCGGCGAAACGCCCGACAATCATTATCTGCGTTCGCTGAAGAAACAGGAATATGGCGTCCCCGACGAGGACAGCCTGGCCGAACTCGCGCACAGGCACGGCATCGTCGCGCCGACCGGCAAGCCCGGCACCGTCATCCTGTTCGACTGCAACCTGATGCACGGATCGAACGGCAACATCACGCCCTTTCCGCGCGCCAATGCCTTCCTCGTCTATAACGCGGTCCGGAATCGCCTCGAAAAACCCTTCGGGGTGGACAAGCCGCGGCCATGGTTCCTCGCCCATCGCGGCGACCCCGAGCCGTTGACGGTCGAGCGCGGGGTCCTTTTCGAAGGCGTGCCGGCATGACGGGGCGTCACAGCGTCGAAAAGATCGGCGGCACCTCGATGGCCGCGACGGCGACCTTGTTCGACAATGTCCTGATCGCAGGGCGGTCGGGCGCCAATCTCTATCACCGCATCTTCGTCGTCTCGGCCTATGGCGGCATGACCGACCTGCTGCTCGAGAACAAGAAGAGCGACGCGCCCGGCGTTTACGGCCGTTTCGTCGCCCAGGAGGATGATGGCGGTTGGCGCGAGGCGATCGAAATCGTCCGCAGCGCCATGCACGAACGCAATGCGGCGATGTTCGCGCGCCCCGAAAGCCGCGCCGAAGCCGATGCGTTCGTCGATCAGCGGATCGCGGCGGTCGCCGCCTGTCTCGACGATCTCGCCCGGCTCCGCAGCCATGGCCGCTTCTGCGTCAAGGAGCAGCTGACGACCGCGCGCGAACTGCTGGCCGGTATCGGCGAGGCGCATAGCGCACACAGCACCAGCCTGCTGCTTCGCGACCGCGACGTGAACGCGCGCTTCGTCGACCTGACCTTATGGAATCAGGACGATCTCGGCAGTCTCGACGCGCGGATCGAACAGGCGTTCGCCGCCATCGACCTTTCCACCGCCCTGCCCGTCGTCACCGGCTATGCCGGCTGCGAGGGCGGCATGGTGCGGCGCTATGCGCGCGGCTATACCGAAATGACCTTCTCGCGCATCGCGGTCCTGACCGGCGCACGCGAGGCGATCATCCACAAGGAATTCCACCTGTCGAGCGCCGATCCCAAGCTGGTCGGCGAAGGCAAGGCGCGAAAGATCGGCCGCACCAATTACGACGTCGCCGACCAGCTCGCCAATCTGGGCATGGAGGCGATCCACCCGGGCGCCGGGCGCGGCCTTCGCCAGTCGGGCATTCCGCTGCGCGTGCGCAACACGTTCGATCGCGAGGATGCGGGAACGCTCGTCACCGGCGACTATGTCTCCGACGTCCCGCGGGTCGAGATCGTCACCGGCCTGCGGCAGATGCAGGCGTTGCAATTCTTCGAACAGGATATGGTCGGGGTGAAGGGCTATGACGCCGCGATCCTCGATGCGCTGACCCGCCACAAACTGTGGATCGTCAGCAAATCGTCGAACGCCAACACGATCACCCATTATCTCTCGGCAAGCGCCGCCGCGGTGAACGCGGCTGTCGCCGAGTTGCAGGACCGCTATCCCGACGCATCGATCACCGCGCAGCCGGTCGCGATGGTATCGGTGATCGGCAGCGACATCGCGCGCCCCGGCCTGGTCCCCGATGCGCTGCGCGCGCTGGACGAAGCCGGTGTGCCGATGATCGCGATGCAGCACCAGATCCGCAACGTCGACGTGCAGTTCCTCGTCGCGCCGCGCGATTTCGAGGTGGCGGTGCGCGCGCTGCACAAGGCGCTCGTCGAGGACGGGGCGCTGGTCGAGGACGGGGCGATCTCCGCGGAGGACCGGCGCGCCGCCTGACGCCGCCACTTATGCTCGCCTCGCTCCGCCCGGTCCAAAGCCTGCTGATCGCCATCTTCGTGATGATGGCGGGCAGCGGCTTCCTATCGACCCTGATCGGCCTTCGGCTCGAACGCGCGGGCAGCGGCACGATGGTCATCGGCCTCGTCGCGACCGCCTATTTCGTCGGCCTCGTCATCGGCGCGCTGCACGCCGGGAAGGTGGTGCGGCGGGTCGGGCATATCCGGGCCTTCGCGGCCTTCGTCGCGCTGCTCTCCGCCAGCACCCTCACCTATGCGCTGGTCCGCCACCCGGTGCCCTGGGGCGCGCTGCGCCTGATCGATGGCGTCTGCGTCGCGGGGGTATTCGTCTGCCTCGAAAGCTGGCTGGGCGACCGTGCCGAGGCAGGCACGCGCGGGACGATCCTCGCCTCCTATATGATCGCCCTCTATTCGGGGCAGGCGATCGGCCAGTTGCTGCTACGCTCGGGCGGCGGCGCCGCGCCGCACGTGCCGTTCGAGCTTGCCTCGATCCTCATCTCGCTCGCGATCCTTCCGGTCTGCCTGACGCGCAGCGCCGCGCCGGCATTCGCGGAGGCCGCCTCGCTGCCGCTGCGCCGCCTGTTCGCCGCCTCGCCGCTCGGTGTCGCCGGAGCGGGGATCACTGGGCTGCTGCTCGGCGCCTTTTACGGCCTCGCCGCCATTTACGCACGGCGACTTGGGCTCAGCCTTGTGGAAACCGCGACCTTCATGACGGTGGTGATCGTCGGCGGGGTGGCCCTGCAATGGCCGCTCGGCCACCTGTCCGACCGCTACGACCGCCGCCACGTCATCGTTAGCGGCTTCGCGCTGACGCTCGGGGTCAGCATCGCGCTTGCGACGGAACCCACGGGCGCGCTGCTGCTCGCGCTTGGCTTCGCCTTCGGCGGGCTCAGCTTCGCGCTCTATCCGCTCAGCGTCGCGCACGCCAACGACCGGCTGCTGCCGTCGGAGCGCGTGACCGCGAGCGGGCAGCTCGTCCTTCTCTATTCCGCCGGCGCGGCGCTTGGCCCGATCGGCGCGGCGGCGGCGATGACGCGCGCGGGCGCAGGTGGCCTGTTCCTCTTCATCGCGCTCGCGGCCGGCGCGATGCTCGGCTTTGGCCTCTGGCGCCTCGCGGCGACCGACGCGGTGCCGGGCGAGGCGCAGCAGGATTTCCAGATTCTGCCGCGCACGACGCCGACCGCGGCGCTGCTCGACCCCGCTGGCGACCCCGACGATTCCCAGCAACAGGTGACGACATGACCCCGCAAACCGCTTTGCCCCCCGATACCGCGCCGGCCTGCGCGCCCGCCGATCCTTCGACGTTGCGCCGCGCGATTGCCGCATCGGCGCTCGGCAATGCGACCGAATGGTTCGACTATGGCATTTATGCCTATGGCGTGACCTATATCTCGGCGGCGCTGTTTCCGGGCGATACCGACGAAGCGGTGCTGTTCGCGCTCGCGACCTTCGCCATCTCCTTTCTGGTCCGGCCGCTGGGCGGCCTGTTCTGGGGGCCGCTCGGCGACCGCATCGGGCGCAAATCGGTGCTCGCGCTGACCATATTGCTGATGGCGGGCGCGACCTTCGGCGTCGGACTCATCCCCTCCTATGCCCATATCGGCTTCTGGGCGCCGACCTTGCTGATCCTGCTGCGCATGGTGCAGGGCTTTTCGACCGGCGGCGAATATGGCGGCGCCGCCACCTTCATGGCCGAATATGCGCCCGACGACCGCCGCGGCTTCTTCGGCAGCTTCCTCGAATTCGGGACGCTTGCCGGCTTCTCGCTCGGCGCGGCGCTGATGCTCCTTTTCTCGCTGACCCTCGGCGATGCGGCGATGCACGACTGGGGATGGCGCATCCCCTTCCTGATCGCCGCGCCGATGGGGCTGATCGGCACCTATCTGCGCTCGCGGATGGAGGACACGCCGATCTTCCTCGAGGAATGCGTGGTCGCCGAAGCGCGCCGCTCGCCCCGGATCGGCGCGCTGATGCGCGATCATTGGCGTCCGCTGCTCGTCGTCGGCGGGCTGGTCGTGGCGCTCAATGTCGTCAACTATACGCTGCTCAGTTACATGCCGACCTATCTTCAGCGTCGCATCGGCCTGTCGCCCGACCAGGCGCTGATCGTGCCGATCGTCGGCATGGTCTTCATGATGCTGTTCCTGCCTTTCGCCGGTGCGCTCTCGGACCGCGTCGGACGGCGGCCGATGTGGCGCGTCTCGCTGTTCGGGCTGCTGGTCGCGGTCGTGCCGCTCTATATGCTGATGGGCACGGGCCTCGCGGGCGCGACCGTCGCCTTCGTCCTGCTCGGCCTCCTCTATGTGCCGCAGCTTGCCACCATCTCGGCGACCTTTCCGGCACTGTTTCCGACCCCGGTGCGCTTTGCGGGCTTCGCGATCGCCTACAATGTCTCGACCTCGATTTTCGGGGGCACCGCGCCGGTGATCGGCAGCGCCCTGATCGACTGGACGGGCGACCAGCTCATGCCCGCCTATTATATGATGATCGCCTGCGTCATCGGTCTCGTCGCGCTGCACCACATGCCCGAAACCGCGCGCAGGTCGCTGCGCGAGAATCCCTTCGCCGCGAGAGCCGATCGCTGAACTCGCCCCGCCCCCTAACGCCAACGACAGGAGAACAGGCCCGCTTTGCAGCCGCCGCATCAAACCCTGGCGGCCCGTCGTCCCGGACATGCGGACAGTGGTGGCGTCGATACCGCCTACGCCCGCCGACGCTCATTTCACGGCGATGTCTGCGGTGAAGGTATAGCCGACGCCGTAGACCACCTTGATCGCGGACGAGAGATTTGCGGCTCTTGCGAACTTGCGGCGCAGTCGGCTCACGACCGCGTCAAGATGACGATTATCGAAATGCCCTCCGGGCCGGGCGAGCGCTTTCACGATCTCGTCGCGCGCGCAAATCTCTCCCGGGCGTTTGCACAACAGGCTCAGGAACGCGAACTCGGTTGCCGTCAGCTTCAGCGCCGTCCCGTCTGGCGCGATCGCCGCCCAATCGGCTTTGTCCAGGACCCACCCCTTGCCGCCATCCGCCGGCCCCGACAGACTTCCGGTGCGCCGCAGCAGGCTGCGGATCGCAGCTTCGATCTCCCGCAATGTGCTGTGCTTGACGAGATAAATGTCGGCGCCGCTGTCATACCCTCGAACACGATCGGCACTGTCGCCAAAGGCGGTCAACATGATGATCCTGCAATCCTGACTTTGGCGGATTTCCATAGCCAGGTCGAAGCCATTTCCGTCGGGCAATCCGACGTCGAGGATTATCACGGCCGGTGGAGGACCGTCCGCAAGCGCCGCGCGCATGTCCTGCGCCGTGGCAGCCGTCGTGACATCAAACCCGCGCAACTCGAGAAAATCGCCGAGATCCTGGCGCAAGCGGGGCTCATCCTCGACGATCAGGATATGGGTCATGCCGTCACATGCTCACCGACAGGGCCGGGCACGCAGTCGGCGGGCAGCGGAAACCGTACGACGGCTGCGGTGCCGCATTCGCCTTGGGGTTCGAAATCCACCGCTGCGCCATGATAGGCAAGCAGCCGGCGAGCCGAATAGATGCCCAGGCCGGTGCCTGCGGTCGTCGCAGCATTGGAGGCCCGAAAGAAACGGCGCCCGACCTTGCCCCGCTGCCCTTCGGGAATGCCCATTCCCCGATCGCGCACGTCGATTATGAGGCAGGCGGGCTCTTCCCGAACCGCAAGGCTGACCGGGCAATGGCCAGGCGAATATTTCAGCGCATTGTCCACAAGATTGATGAGGACCGTCATGATCATCTCGGCGTCGGCGAGGATTATGATATCCTTCTCGGCAGCAACCTCCAGGCGATCACCCGAACCCATCCGCGCAAAATGCCTTTTCACGTCGTCGAGGACCGAGCCGAGCCGGATCGGCTCGGGCCGATAGACGCGTTCGCGGTCTTCGGCGATGAATCGATCGATCAGGGTGAACAGGCGATCGAGCGCCTCATCGATCCCCGAGAGTCGCTCGCGCGTCGCTTCGGGCGATTTATCGCCGACGAGACCGATCATTTCCGCAGCATTGCGAATGATGACCAGCGGTGTGCGGAATTCGTGGCTGACGATCCGCATGAGGTCGGTCTGCTCTTCACGCAACGCGCGCTCGGTCTCCAGGCTCACGCTCAAATCGCTTTCGAGCCGCCGCCGTTCCTGCACTTCGCGAGAGAGGCTGTCGTTCTTCTCGCGCAGATCCAGGGACAGCCGCCAGCTCACCATGAAAAGCAGGCATGCGAAAAGCGCCAACAGAAACAGCGTACCCTGTAGCAGATACCAGGCATTGCGGTCGGCCAGCACCGGCGCGCTCCGAAAACCGGCGGGCAAGCCAATCTCCAGGACGCTCTGGACGATACTCGCCAGCATATATTCGGCGAGTACGGCGATCGTGGTCCAGCGCAGCGCCGCCGGTTGCATGCGGTCGCGCGCGAGTCCCAGGCACATCACCGACATGATGGTGACGGTAAAGATCGTCGAGGTGTGAATGCGGGCCGCGATGTTGCCCGGATCTACCGCCACGATAAAGCTCCAGGCTGCGGCATGGGCGATCAGCAGGGACATGCCGATCCAGCTATAACGCGGCTGCCCGAGAAAGCGGGCCAGCCCCTCGGCCAACAGGACCAGCCCGAGCTTGATGGTGAGGTTCGGGATGATGATCGCTCCCCCCGTCGGGTCGCCGCCGCGCAGGAGCATCAGCGACACGCCCGCCGCCATCGCGACGAAACCGGCGGCGAGAAACTTGAGTTCATAGAGATGCCGCCAGGCACGCCAGGCGAAAATCCAGACCGTCGCCTGAAGGCATGCCGTCGCCAAGGTGACGATCAGGATCGTCTTCAGATCAAGCATGTCGTTCGCGCGCCCATAAAATAGCTATCCGATATTTTCTGGCCTGGTTCAATGGTTTGCGTCGGATTCACCACACTAAACCGCACCGGCATCGTCAGAATCGGTCAGAATTCATCGGAATTGATCGGTAGAATCGCCGGCCCTCGCGCCCCTAGTCTGACCGGACGACATGACCCGGCGTCGGCGTGTCCGAGGAGCAGATCCGCAGCATCCGCGCGGAGACTTCGCTCTTCGGGCCGGATGGCGGCGTGTTACCACGAATCAGGGGAAATCTCATGCGTCTCACGCGCGTAAAACTGCTTGCCGCCAGCCCCTTCGCCGTCACCGCTGCGCTGATGCTGTCTACGGCCGCCCGCGCCGACCCGACGCCGGAGTGCAACAATGGCACCGGCGCGAATTCCACCGAATGCGGCCAGGATAGCGAGGCCAGCGGGCTCAACAGCACCGCCATCGGCCGGGACAGCACCGCAAGCAGCACCGCGACCACCGCGACGGGGCACGGCAGCACCGCCAGCGGCTTTGCCGCAACCGCCACCGGCAGAGGAAGCGAGGCCAGCGGCATTCGCAGCACAGCGACGGGTGCGAACAGTATCGCAAGCAGCGATTTCAGTACCGCAACCGGTGCGAACAGCGTCGCAAGCGGCTATTATACAACAGCCACCGGTACCGATAGTGTCGCGTCCGGCGACGGCAGCACGGTGACGGGCGTGGCCAGTTTCGCGTCGGGCGAACACAGCACAGCGACGGGGTTCCAGGCCAAGGCCGGCGGAACGTCGGCGAACGGCTTCATCAATTCCGGGACCACCGCGCTGGGTGCGCTGGCGCAGGCGGGCACGACCGCCGCCGGCCAAAACAATGCGACCGCCGTGGGAGCGAACGCCAGGGCCAATGCCATCGACGCCTCCGCTTTCGGACAGGAGGCGCAGGCGATGGGCGACTATAGCACCGCGATCGGCACGCTAAGCCAGACCTTCGACGTCAATGGCACCGCGATCGGCCAGCGCAGCATCGCCTATAGCGCGAACGGCACGGTGGTGGGCCAGGCCGCCACCGCTATGGGCATCAACAGTACTGCGATCGGCCAAAGCGCCGGTGTCATTGGCGCCAACAGCACCACCACGGGCCAGGGCAGCTTTGTCGATGGCGATTACAGTACTGCGAACGGCGCACGGAGTCTTGCGGTCGGTCCATCGAGCACCGCTATCGGCCATTCCGCTCAGGCCGGCAGCACCTGGAACGGCCAGATCTATTTCAATGCCCGCTCGACGGCGATCGGCGCCAATGCGGAGGCGGGCGGGGCCGCCGCCGGACAAACCGACGCGACAGCGGTGGGCGAGAACGCCAAGGCCCATGCCCTCGGCGCCTCTGCCTTCGGCCAGGGCGCGAGCGCTACCGGCGAGAGCGCCGTCGCGCTGGGACAGGGATCGGTCGCGGATCAGGCGAACACCGTCTCGGTCGGCGCTGCGGGCGCCGAGCGCCGAATCGTCAACGTCGCCGATGGCAGCGTCGCGGCGGGATCCGCCGACGCCGTGACAGGCGGGCAGCTTCATACGACCAATCAGGCGGTCGCGACGGCTCAGGCAACCGCGGACAGCGCGCTTGCCAGCGCCACAACTGCGCAAGCAACGGCGACCACCGCACTGAACAACGCTGCCGCGGCACAAGGTACGGCCGACACGGCGCTCGCCAATGCGGCCACAGCGCAGAGCACCGCGAATACGGCGCTGGCGAACGCAGCCACGGCCCAGAATACCGCCAATACCGCGCTCGCGAACGCCGCCACCGCGCAGGCGACCGCAAACAATGCAGCAAGCGAGGCCGCGATTGCCCGCACGGAGGCCGCGACCGCACAGACGCGTGCGGACGAGGCCCACAACCTCGCCAGCGAAGCCATCGCCAGCGGCGCGGTGACGCGCCAGACGGCGGAACTGGCACTCGCCAACGCGAACAATGCCCAGACCGCGGCCGACGCTGCCGCGGTGAAGGCCGAAGATGCGGAGACGGTCGCGGTCGCCGCGCAGACCAACGCCAATCTTGCCCGCTCGATCGCCGAAAGCGCCTCGGCCAACGCCCAGATCGCCAGGGCGAGCGCCGATGAGGCACTGGCCCGGACCGACTATATGGCGATCAACGGCAGCGGTGCCCGGCCAACCGCAACCGGCACGAACGCCATCGCGATGGGTTCTGGAGCGAATGCCGGCAGCGACGATGCGGTCGCCATCGGCACCGGTGCGCAGGCGACCGACGGCGCCGCGGTGGCGATCGGTCTCGGCAATGTTGCGTCAGGCGATGGAGCCGTCGCGATCGGCGACCCCAATCACGCGACGGGGCGCGGTGCAGTCGCTATCGGTGCGGACAACCGCGCGACCGGGCTCGCGGCCGTGGCCATCGGCGCCGACAGCGTGGCAGAAGGACAATCGGCGATTGCGCTCGGCAGCAATGCCCAGGCGATGGCGGCGGGAGCGGTGGCAATCGGCGAGAATGCCGTCGCGAGCCGCACGGGCCAGGTGTCGCTCGGATCGAGCGCCTCGACCTATACGCTCGCCGGGATCGGATCGGCGGCGAGCCGCGCTGCCCAGTCGGGTCCGGTCAGCTATGTGACGTCGGACGCAGCAGGCAATCTCGCGCTCGCCGATTTCGGGCCGGGCGATCTGGCAGAGATCCGCTTCGACCTCGACCGCGTCCGGCGCGACGCACGCTCCGGCACCGCTGCAGCGATGGCAATGGGCTACGCTCCGATGCCGTCGGCACCCGGACGGACGAGCTATTCCCTCAACGGAGCGACCTTCCGCGAGGCGCAGGCGATCGGCGGCGCGATCTCGCACCGGCTGGACACCGAGAACCCCTTCGCCCTCACAGCGGGTTTCGCCTACGCGGGACACGGCAACAACGCTGTCCGCGTTGGCGTGGCGGGAGAATTTTAGCCGACCTCGCGCCGAGCGATTCACGAGCGATTCAAATGAGCCTTTGAAGAGCGGGACCTGCACGCCGGAAGAGCCCCGCTTGCACAGTCGGAGCCCTTCTTGGAAACATGAAGACGCGCGCCGCCTCGATCGAACGCATTGCCCCCGATCAGCTTTATCGTGGTTTTCGCGTCACAGCTGGCGGAGACAGTTGCCGGGGCGACTGTCCTTGCTCGTTTCAGGATGGGCACGAACAGCCACGATCCGCTGTAGGTGCGGCCATCGTCCTGATTTACGGTCCGTACAACTTTCGCACCGTCGATGCGAGAGTGGTCCGTCGGAGAAACAGGCTTGCTTGCGGTCGGCCAATACTGTGACCGCTGATTGGTCCGTGCTGCGCGTCTGAACGAACGACAATTCCCGCAGATCGAGCTGATGAATCCGGACAGCCTTCAAGGTCCGCAAACACTGCATCTGCTTTCGGACTCGCCGAGCAGCCCATGGAACGGCCGACATGAGGCGCAAAGCCGTCGCGCACCGGACGGACCGCCGATGCCTTCATCTTATAGATTTATGGAAATCGCACGGCGCTCTCGGAACTCCATCGTTCTACCGCATCAGGGGCTTTCTCGATATCGCCGTGACACCCCCAAATGACCTCAGCAGTACCAGAAAGACTCACCTATAGTGTTGAAAACAAAAATTAAAATTTTTCAGCTTAACCTTGCTCGATCCATTCAAATCATCACAAGTTGTTGATTTTACTTCGTTATTTTCGAATGGTGGGCCCGGCAGGACTCGAACCCGCAACCTAGCCGTTATGAGCGGCCAGCTCTAACCATTGAGCTACAGGCCCCCATTTGCAACACCCGGCGGGGGTATGCGGGCGATAGCGGAGCGCGGCGGCGATTGGCAAGCGGCTTGGATCAAACAGCCGGCGCTTTCCGTTCGGCCGTCGCTAGGATCGCGGCCGCATCGGTCGCCTCGACCCCGCGCAGCGCGAGATGGTCCAGCACATTGTCCCACCAGCGGTAAAAAAGATCGAGATCGGCATCGCTTCGGACATAAGGCGTATTTCCGGGCTGTAGCGACGGCGAATGGAAAGAGAAATTGAGCACCGGCAACCCCCGGTCCAGCGCGATGTCGATCGCGCGGCACGCCCGCTCCGCGGGAATGCCCTCGGGCGTCAGCGCAATCCGTTCGACCAGTCCGAGCCGCGCCAACGCCGCCCGTATACGCGTGCCGTCGCGGGTGATGCGATGATAGAGCCGCTTGCCCTTCAGCCCCATAAGGCCGCCGAACACGGTCGTCACCGGCACCTCCAGCACCGCGCCATGCGCCGTCGGCACCCACCAGGGTTTGAGCGGCGCGGCACGATAATCCGGACCGTGCCCGCCGCGATAGTCGAACCCGGCCCGCACCGACGTGTCGCACCGAAAGCCGAGCTCGGCGAGCATCGTGGCGGTTTCGGGGCCCAGGCCATAGCGCCCGGCCCGATAGACCGTGGGGGCCACCCCGAACCGGTCGCGGATCGCATCGCGCAGCGCCGTCATCTTGGCGCGCTGCAAAGCCGGCGGCAGATTGCCGGTATAGCTGTTGCGCTCGTTCACCGGCTCATCGTGGGGCGGCGTGACCCAGGGGTGGAGCTGCGCGCCGATCTCGCACCCCCCCCGCGCCTGCGCATCGCCCAATATGGCGGCCGCGCGATCGTCTTCGACGATCGGCCAGTCGACCAGATAGATGGGCTTCACCCCCGCGCGCTCGAAATAGCTTTGGCATTCGGCGAGCGCGGGGACCGAATCGAGCCGGTATCCGGTGCGCGCGAACGGCGCCGACCAGTCGAAATCCTCCTCGGTGTCGCACGTCACCCAGAAGCGCGGTCGCTCGCCGTCTTCGAGGCCGATAAGCCCCGCATCCGCCGGATGCGTCAGGAAATTGCCCGCAGGCTGCACCTTTTTCCCTTCCGCCCCTGAGCCCGCGTGCGGGCCACCCCCAGCCCGCCGCGCGGGCTATTCGCCCTGCTGAACGCCGAGCTCGGTGCTTGGGTTGGCCGAGGGCAGGTGCAAGGTCAAGGCGTTATGCCCAATATCGAGACGTCCCCCTGCCCCCCGCGCGAGGCTGTCGACGAGGCGCAACGAAAAGCCGAGGCTCAGAATCGCCGCGCCGGGGGCTTCGCCTTCGGGGCTGAACCCGGGGTCGAGCAGGTCGGCGGCGGTCGCGAAACGGATCGCGAGCGGCCGGACGACACGCAGTTGCAGCGTATCGTCCTGCGCCGCTTCGGTCACGAGCTGCCCGACAAGCACCGAGCCGGGTTCCGAAATATCGACAAGCGCGGTCAGCAGCCGTCCGATCATGCGCCGCGAATTGGCGTCGCCGACCCGCGCGACGAACGGCCCGCCGACCCGCGAGATGCTGAGGTCGACCCGCTGGTCGGCAAGGATCGCGCCCAGATCCGTCTCGACCTGCGTCATCACTGCGCCAAGGTCCGCCGTTTCGCCCGGCGGCGGCGGCACCTGCGGCCCGGCGGCGCGGGTCGCGGTGTCGAGATCCTCGATGATCGCCTGGATCGCGGCCGCATCGGCGACGATCGCTTCTGCCATCGCGCGATAGGAAGCGCTGACCGGCCCGAACATCTGGCCCGAAATGATCTGGGCGAACCCCGAAATCGCGTTGAGCGGGCTGCGCAGTTCGTGGATCAACTGGCGGATCGAATCGCCCGATTCCTGGACTGCCGGACGTCCATAGGGCAATTCGCTCGGCTGCGGGCGACGTGCGCTGCCGCGATAGCCGCGGAACTGCCCGGTTGCCGAATCGAACCAGGGCACTGCCGAAAACCGCCACTCGCCGGCATCCGCCGCCGCACCTTCGAGCATCATGCGGGCGTTGACGATTTCCGCGCGCTGGCGAAAGGCGCCCGCCGCCGCGCCATCGGCGCCCGGCTCGCCGCCAAAGGCGGATTCGGCGATCGACAGGCCGATCGCCGCGCCGCGCGCGATCCCGTCGACCCAGCGAATCAGCCCATCCGGCCCAGCCTCGAACAGGAAGCCGGTGCTGGCCTTGCGCGCCGGGGGTTGCGCCCGCGCCGACTGGAAACGGTCGATGCGGCGGACAAGCTCGCTGATCTGGCTCGGCGCGCTGTCCGCAGCCGCCAGCGGCTCGCCGTCCCGCGGATCGGCGGCGGCCGAAGCCGCGGCTGGCTGCGGCAGCGCGACCGACCCCGCGCCCAGGCTTTCGAGCGCGCGCCGGACATCGCCGGGCAGGTCGTCGCGCCCGGCCAGGATCGAGCGCGCGGTTGCAGCGGTCGCGGGAAGCAGCGCGAGCCAGTCGGTCTCCGTCAGCCGCGCGCGCTGAAGCATCGCCGCCGACACGGCGGGCACATCGTTGGCATAGAAAGCGACGAGCGGCGCGAAGCGGCCGTGGCGCGCGATCGCCGCGGCGCAATCGCGGCGTATCTTTTCGGGCACCTGCGGCCGCAATATGGCGAGTGCGTGAAGGGCGCGCCGAGCGTCGTCATCGGACAGTTGATTACCGCGCTGCGCGAGAATATCGGAGATTTGGCGCCACGCCGCGATGCGCGCACGCGGATCGCGCGGCGCCTGGCGCAAGATGGTCGCGATCATCGAGTCAGCGGTCACGCGAAGCCGGCCCCACACCCTGTTCGTTGGTTAGCGTATGCTTAGCGGCTAGCGTGAATCACCCGGTCATGAAAGTGCCTTAACCATCCGCGTCACATTGTGGGACAATTGCAATCGGCTGAAATAATATTATGGTCGCCGCAGTTTTAGAAAGCGGATGTTTCAATGATGGCAAGCCAGAAATTCGATCAGATCGACTTGCAGATACTCGCCGAACTGCAGAAAAACGGGCGGATGACCAATGTCGAGCTGGCGCAGATGGTCGGGCTGACGGCGCCGCCCTGCCTGCGCCGGGTGCGCGCGCTGGAGGAGTCGGGCGTCATCCGCTCCTATCACGCCGACCTCGACGCCGCGAAGCTCGGCTATGGCATCACGGTCTTTGCGATGGTGAGCCTGCGCAGCCAGGCCGAGTCCGACCTCAAATCTTTCGAGGATTATGTCGGCCAGCTTCCCGAAGTGCGCGAATGCTATATGCTGAATGGCGAGATCGACTTCCTGCTCAAGGTCGTCGCGCGCGACCTGCAGAGCTTCCAGTCCTTCCTGACCGCGCACCTGACCTCGGCGCCCAATGTCACGAGCGTCAAGACCTCGCTGACGATCCGCACCGCCAAGCAGCTTTCGGGGATTCCCGTCGAAACCTGACCGCGATACGATCGGGCAGAAAAAAGGGCGCCTTCCCGTGGAAAGGCGCCCTTTTTCGTTAAATGACCGCGCGATCAGTTAGCGGGGGCGGGAGCCGCCGGTGCCGCGGGAGCCGCCTTGGGCTGGGTATGAACGGTCCACAGCCTGGCAAGGCGCGCCCGGTTTCCCTGCACCTTGGCGAAGCTCGCGGTCGCCGCATCCGACTGGCCGGCCAGCGCCTGCGCGACGCCAAGGCGATACTGCGCGACCGGATCGGCCGCCGCGATCGCTTCATAGATCGGAATCGCCTTCGCGACTTCGCCGATGCCGACAAGCGCGTCGGCGGTGCTGCGCGCGACCTTGGGATTGGAGGTCAGCCCCGGCTTGCCCGCGTCGGCGATCAGCCCCGCCCGGTCGGCGCTGGCGCGCTCGGTCTGCGACGCGAGGAGCGGGCCAAAGCGCGCGTCGGTTTTCGGGAACACATTCTTGGCCAGGCCCTCGTTGATCACCGCGACGACTTCGCCCGGAAAGCCGGCGTCGGTGGCGAGCGCCGTATATTCCAGATACTCGCCGCGGTCGGTCATCGCGCCCGTGGCGCGCATCAGGCGCAGAATGTCGAGGTTCAGGTCCTTGTCGCCGCCGACCTGCTGGAGCAGGATATAGAGCGTGTTGCGCCAGATCTCCGGCTGCGGATAGTCGCGCACGCGCAGCGTCAGCAGGTCGAGCAGGTCGTCGGTCCGTTTCGCGGCCTGCAGCGCCTTGGCCGGACGGACATAGAGGTCTTCGGCCGCGGGCCGGCCCGCGGCATGGGCGGCTTCGATTCCGGCCTTCGCGATGGCAAGCCCCTGATCGACCTGCCCGGCGTTCAAATAGCTGTCCATCAACAGAACGGGCAGCGATTCCTCCGCCGATCCAGCCGCCTTGGCCGCTTCGAAACGCTGGATCGCCTTCGGATAATCCTTTTTCACATAGGCGAAACGCCCCGAATAGAAATTATAGAGGCCCGCGTCGGTGGCCGGGACGAAGCCCGAATCGAGCGCCATGTCGAGCCCCTGCGCCTGCAAGGCTTCATCCTTGTTCAGGATGCCGAGCTGGAGCGTGTAGAAGCCGAGGAAATATTTGTCGTCGTTGCTGCTCGCGACGCTCTGCGCTTCGGTCACGGCCGCCTGGAGCGCCGCCGCATCCTTCTTCTTGGCGGCGTCTTCCATCTTCTTGCCGGCGGGCGCAAAAGCCTTGCTCGGGCTGAGCGACGGCCCCTTCGCCGCCTCTTCCTTCTTCGGCTTTTCCTTCGCCGCCGCGGGGACGGTCAGCGCCATCATCGAGCAGCCGAGAATAGCCGCCATCGCCGTTGCGGACATCGGGCGGAAACGGTTGAACATCAAAATCTCTCCTCAGAAACGGCCGGCTTGCCTTAAGACAAGCGGGGGCCAGCCGCAGTTCAGAACGCGGCTAGACCCGTAGCGTTGCCAAGGCAAGACGGCCGGGATCGATATTTCCATTGGCGGCGGGCGGCTGAACGGGAATTGAACCCGCCGATGCAGGCGCGCTTATGCGATGCGCTCGATCGCCGCGTTGATATCGCGCAGAACGGCGGGATCGCCGGGCACGCCGTCCATTGCCGTTTCGGCAAGCTGAATCAACGGGATGATGCCGAATGTCGCGGCCAGGCTTTTCAGGCGTTCGGCGGCGGCATGCCAGTTCGCGTCGCAGCGCGACCGGCGCATCAGGTCGGCAAGCTCGCGCGCGCCCGCGGCGAAGCTTGCGCGCAACTCGCGTGCCGCGGCCGGATCGTCGCCGACCGCCGCGCTGATATACCGGTCGAGGGGCCCGCTATCGAACGACATTCCACAGCCTTGCCAGATCGTGGTTAAGTTTCCGTTCCATGGACGGCATTTGGTGCTAAGATGGCAGGATGACGGGGGAAAAGAAGATCGTCGGATTGTGGCGGGATGCCGCGGCAAAACCGGAATCGAACGGCACGGACGAAGCTGCCCCGGCAGACGTCGCGGCGCCCGAATCCGTGCCTGAGCCCGAAGCCGCCGCATCGGTGGAGCGGGATTGGCTCGATATGTCGGCGCTCGCCGAAACCGAAGAGGATGAGGTTTCCGGCGCGGCGGAAGCGCCCTCGGCCTTCCGTGACCGCGTCGCCCCCATCCTGCTGCTGATCGCCGGTCTGGGCTGGACGATCTTCGCACTCACCGCCGCGACGGCTGGTTTTTCGCGCGCCCCCGCGCTGACCGACTGGCCCGCGCTCGTCGCGACGGTCGCGATGCCGCTGACCCTGCTCGCGGTGCTGTGGATGGCGCTGCTGCGCTCGGGCCGATCCGAACAGGCGCGGTTCGCACGCGCAGCCAAGGCGCTTCGCGACGAAAATCACGCGCTCAACGATTCGATGCGCGCGCTGGCGGCGCATCTCGCCGACGCGCAGCGGCAACTCGCCGAACAGGCGCGCAGCGTGCAGCAGCTCGGGCTCGATACGGTGACCCGGCTCAGCGAGAGCAGCGACAAGCTCGCGACCAATGCGTCGGTCATCGCCAATGCGCACGACCAGCTCGCGCGGTCGGGCGATGTCGCGATGCAGCGGATGGACGGGCTGCTCGCTGGGCTGCCGCGAATCGACGACGTCGCGCAGCGGCTCGCGGTCAATTTTCGCGAGGCGGGACTGGTCGCGCACCAGCAGGGCGCCAATCTCGAAGCCCGGCTCGCCGCGCTGTCCGAGGAAGCCGTCAAGGCCAGGGATGCCGGCGCGGCATCGGCCGCCAGCCTGCACGAGGCGATCGGCGCGTTGCAGCAACAGGCGAAGGATGCCGAGGCCGGACTGGTCGAGGCGTCCGCGCACGTCACCGAAGCCCATGACGTCGCCTTCGCCCGCATGACGCAGGCGGCCGCGACCGCGCGCGACGATCTCCAATCGACGATCGCCACGGTGACCGCCCGAATGGACGATAGCTGGCGCCAGTTCCGCGACGGCGTCGATACCGCCGCGTCCCAGCTCGACGCGCGCCTCGCCGCCGCCCGCGCCGCGGGCGACGCGATCGGGGCGGATCTGACCGCACATGGCGAAGCAAGCGAAGCGCTCGCCGCGCGGATCAAGACGCATGTCGCCGATGTCGGCCAGCAGCTCGAGCTTCTCGACGTCAGCGTTTCGGCGAGCACCGGCGTGATCGGCCGCGCGATCGACGGCACCAAGGACCAGCTCGCTGCCTTTATGGCGGAAGTGCAGACCGGCAACGGCTCGGCGCACCAGCTCATCACCCAGGCCGAATCGCTGCTGCTCGCGCTCGACGCGGTGACGCGCGAACTCGACGAAACGCTCCCGCGCTCGCTTGATCGCATGGCCTCGCACGGCAAGACGACGCAGACGACGCTCGCCGAACTCAAACCCATGCTCGAAGCGTCGGAGCTGGTGGCGCAGTCGGCGCTGTCGCACGTCAGCGCGGTCAAATCGACCTTGCAGGCGAGCGAAGACAAGATGGCGGCGCACGCCGAAAGCCAGCAGGCGCTCGCCGATCGCGTCAATGCATCGCTCGCCGAGGCCGACGCCGCGCTCGCGCGGCTGCGCAGCGGTGCCGACGACTTCGCCGAACAGGGCGGCGCGCGGATGATCGCCACACTCGGCGAGGTGCGCACGACCGCCGATGCGGCGGCCGAGGAAGCGCGCCGGACACTGGAAAATCTCGTCGCCGGCGCGCGCGAGGCGATGCAAGCGACCGCGACCGAAGCGATCGACGCCGCCTTCAAGTCGGAGATCATGGCGCAGCTCACCGCGATCGAGGACGCCTCGCAGCGCGCGGTCGAGGCCGCGAACGGCGCCGCCGACCGGCTGATGCGCCAGCTCATCACCATCATGGACACCAGCGCCAGCGTCGAGCAGCGCGCGATCGAGGCCGAACAGGCGATCGCCGCATCGGACCGCGATTCGCTCGCGAAGCAGGTCGGGGTGCTGACCGAAGCGCTCAAATCGACCGCAATCGACATGACCAAAATCCTGTCGAGCGAAGTCAGCGACACCGCCTGGGACGCCTATCTGAAGGGCGACCGCGGCGTCTTCTCACGCCGCGCGGTCAAGCTGGTCGAGAATAGCGAGGCCAAGGAAATCCTGCGCCTCTATCAGAATGACGATGGCTTCCACGCGTCGGTGAACCAGTTCATCCACGATTTCGAGGCGATGCTGCGCCTGCTGATCGGCGCGCGCGACGGCTCGGCGATCAGCGTCACCCTGCTGTCGTCGGACATCGGCAAGCTCTATGTCGCGCTCGCGCAGGCGATCGACCGGCTGCGGAACTGACCAAGCCGGCTTGAACGGCGTGAACGGCGTAACGATCCAAACAACTACACGGCCCAGTGAGGTCGAATGTGCTGCGGTGCTGGAAGCGCTACGGATGTTTACGCGGGAAGCCGTGCCTTCGCTGGATAACCACGACTTTGCTGCATTGGTGACCGGAATCGATGATGGTCAGGTGATTGGCGGGCTGATCGGATCGTCGCGCTGGGGCGGTTTTCATATCGAGATGATCGCTCTGCCGGAAGCTTTGCGCGGCAAGGGCATCGGGGCAAAGTTGCTCGATCTGGCGGAGCAGGAAGCGCGTCGCCGCAACTGCAACCATATGCTTCTCGACACCTATGCCTTCCAGGCCAAGCCGTTTTATGAGCGTCATGGCTTCGAGGTGTTTGGCGAGATCGGAGGCCCCGCGCCTTACTATCCTCGCTTCTTCATGAAAAAGATGCTCATCTGAAGCAGGAAGAATCGTCATTGAGGAGCGAAGCGACGCGGCAATCCAGCGTGCACGTTAACCGCTCTGGATTGCTTCGCTGTGCTCGCAATGACGCATTCGGATCAATCCAAGGTCATCACGCTCCTGCCGGGATGTTTCTACGCCCGCCCGCTCAGCACGTCGGGATCGGCCCAGCCCTGCACATAGCCGATGTAGAAGATGACGAAGCCGATCGTCGCGACGACCGTCATCTGCAGCAGGATGCGCCCCGGGCGGAAGCGCGCGGGGGCACCCGGTTCCTGTCCTTTGACCAGCGGCACCGCATCGTCTTCCGTCCGGCGGCCATGGAAGGGCAGCACGAAGAAGGCGCTGAACGCCCAGAAGAGCGTGTAGATCGCGAGGGCCGAGGTCCATTTCATCGCTCAGATATCCATGATCAGCACGTCGGTGATCGGCTTCTTGCCGGTCCAGTCGGTCGCGACGCGGCGGACGCCGAGGCGGATTGCTTCCTTCAGCGCATCGCGGTCGCGCGCCTTTCCGGTCGCGGCCTGTTCGGCGGCCTCGTTCAGCTCCTCGATGAAGGTCTCACGGTCGTCCTCGACCGGCACGCCGCGATAGTGGATCGCGCTCTCGACGAACTTGCCACCCGACAGCACCACCGCGACCGACATCTGGCCGTTCAGCGCCAGTTTGCGCCGCTCGTTGATCGTCTCGCCATCGGCGGGGAGGATGACGTCGCCGTCGAGGAGCAGCCGTCCCGATCGCACCCGCTCGACGATGCGCGCCGGGCCGGGCGCGAGGCGGACGAGATCGCCGTTTTCCTGCACCAGCGCGTCGGGCACGCCCTTTTCGAGCGCGAAGCGCGCCTGCTCGTGCATATGGCGGATCTCGCCGTGCACCGGCACGATCAGTTTCGGCCGCAGCCAACCATAGAGCGCGGCGAGTTCGGGCTGCCCCGGATGGCCGCTGACGTGGATATGCGCCTGCTTCTCGGTGACGGTCAGCACGTCCTTCGCGGCGAGCTGGTTCATGATCCGCCCGATCGCGACCTCGTTCCCCGGAATCTGCTTCGAGGAGAAGACGACGGTGTCGCCCGCCTCGAGCTTGATCTGGTGGACGTCGCCCGCCATGCGCGCAAGCGCCGCGCGCGGTTCGCCCTGCCCGCCGGTCGCGATTACCATCAGCTTGTCGCGCGGCAGCCGCATCGCCTCGTCGAAATCGACCGTCGGCGGGAAATCGTTCAGATATCCGACCGACCGCGCGACGCCGAGGATACGGTCGAGCGAACGCCCGGCAACGCACAGCGTGCGCTCCGTCGCCTTCGCTACCGCGCCCAAGGTTGCGAGCCGCGCGGCGTTGGAAGCGAAAGTGGTGACGACCACCCTGCCCTTCGCCGCACCGACCGCGTGCATCAGCCCGTCGCGGACGCTGCCTTCGCTTCCCGACGCCTCGGCGTTGAAGGCGTTGGTCGAATCGCAGACGAGAACATCGACGCCCTCGTCGCCGACCGCGGTCAGCGCCGCCGCGGTCGCGGGGGCGCCGAGGATCGGCTCCTCGTCGAGTTTCCAGTCGCCGGTGTGGAACACCCGGCCATAGGGCGTGTCGATCACCGCCGCGCTCATCTCCAGGATCGAATGCGCGAGCGGAACCAGACGGATGCCGAAGGGCCCGATCTCGAACTGCGCGTCGATGTCGACGACCCTGATCTCGACCTCCTTCTCCAGCCCCTCTTCAGCGAGCTTGTGCGCGATCAGACCCGCGGTGAAGCGGTTGGCGTAGAGCGGCACGCCAAGGTCGGCGGCGAGATAGGGGATGGCGCCGATATGATCCTCGTGCCCGTGGGTCAGCACGATGCCGAGCAGATCCTTCTTGCGGTCCTCGATAAATTCAAGGTCGGGCATGACGATGTCGATGCCGGGATAATCGGCGCTGCCGAAAGTCACGCCCAAGTCGAGCATGATCCATTTGCCGTCGCAGCCATAGAGATTGGCGTTCATGCCGATCTCGCCCGACCCGCCGAGCGCGAGGAAAAGCAGCTCCTTGCCGGGGGTGGTCATGCGCTCATATTCCTTTGATGATAGAGGTGCATCAGCCCGTTCAGCGTCAGGTCGGGCTCGATACGGTCGAACAGATGCGCCTGCTCCTGAAACAGGGTCGCGAGGCCGCCGGTCGCGATGACGGTCAGCGGCGTGCCGATCTCGGCCTTCATGCGCGCGATCAGCCCTTCCATCATCGCCACATAGCCCCAATAGACGCCGATCAGCATCTGGCTTTCGGTGGTGCGGCCGATGACACTAGCTGTCGGCGGCGCTTCGATCGCGATGCGCGGCAGCTTGGCCGCGGCGGCGACGAGCGCTTCGAGCGACAGATTGACCCCCGGCGCGATGATCCCGCCCAGATAGGCGCCCTCGGGCCCGATATGATCGAGCGTCGTCGCGGTGCCGAAGCTGATGACGAGCTTGTCCTTGCCGGGCGCGACCGCCTGCGCCGAAATCGCATTGACCGCACGGTCGGCGCCGACCGACTGCGGCTCGTCGACCTTGAGCGCGATCCCCCAGCTCACCGGCTCCCGCCCGGCAACGAGCGCGTCGACGCCGAAATATTTGACGGCGAGCAGTTGCAGATTGTGCAGCGCGCGCGGCACCACGGTCGAGATGATCACGGCATCGACCTCGGCACGGTCATGCCCCTCGATGCGCATGAGCTGGTCGAGCCAGACCATATATTCGTCGGCGGTACGGCGGTCGTCGGTCGCGATGCGCCAGCGCGCGAGCAGCTCGGTTTCCCGGAACAGCGCGAATTTGGCGTTGGTGTTGCCGACATCGATCGCGAGCAGCATCTCAGTTCCCCTTCACGGGCCGTTGCAGTTCGACGTCGCCCGCGTGGATCAGCATGACCTCCCCGTCGGCGCGGCGCAAGCGCAGCGCACCATCGGGCGCGAGCCCATCGAACGTCCCGTCGATGCCCTGTTCGGACACGCGGAGCGGCGTCCCCACCGGGTGGCCGAGCGGCAGCCACGCGCGCACGATGCTTTCGACGCCCTCCTGCCGCCAGCTCCACAGCGCATCGACCAGCGCGACCGCCAGCGCCTCGGCAAAGCGGTCGCGGTCGATCGCGATGCCGGCCCCGGCGAAGGAGAAGGTCGCGCGGTCGGGCAGCTCGGGCGCCGAGGCAAGATTGACCCCTACCCCGATCACCACGGCATTGCCGCTGCGTTCGAGCAATATGCCCGAACATTTCGCGCCATCCACCAACAGGTCGTTCGGCCATTTGAGCTGAAGCGGAACCGCGGGCGCGAAGATCGTCACCACCTTCGCCAGCGCGACCGCGACGACCAATGCCAGCGTCGCGGGCGACGGATCGCCCGCGGTAAGCTGCACGACGGTCGAGCCCATGAAATTGCCCTGCCCATCATCCCACGGACGCCCGAGGCGACCGCGCCCAGCGGTCTGACGGTCTGCGACGAGCCAATGCCCCTCGCCGACATGCTCACCGCCTGCCAGCCGCGCCAGCAGGTCGGCATTGGTCGAACCTGTCTGCGCGATCCGCTCGATCGGCGGTATCAGAACAGCACCGAAGCAGCGCTCGCCGCGGCCGCCGCCAGCATCGGGATGAAGAGATAGCCGATCACCGACAACCACAGCGCGCTGACGCCGATCACCGCGCCCTCGACCCGCGATCCGCCGTTCCGGATCACCGTCTCGGGCTCCTCGTCGAAGTACATCGTCTTGATGATCGCGATATAATAGAAAGCGCCGATCACCGACACGACCACCCCGGCAACTGCCAGCGGCACGAGCCCCGCGTTCACCGCGGCCTCGAACACCAGATACTTCGGCCAGAAGCCGAACAGCGGCGGGATCGCGGCGAGGCTGAACAGGAATACCGCCATCGCCGCGGCGAGCCCCGGCTGGCGCTTCGACAGGCCGGCATAGGCGGGAATGCTCTCGACCATCCGACCATCGGCATCGCGGAGCTGCATGACGAACAGGAAAGCGCCGATCGTCGTGACGACATAGACGAGCAGATAGGTCAGCACCGCCTCGACCCCCTGCTGCGTTCCCGCAGCGAGACCGATCAGCATGAAACCGACATTGTTGATCGACGAATAGGCGAGCAGGCGCTTGATGTTCTTCTGCCCGATCGCGCCGACCGCGCCGAGGATGATCGAGGCGAGCGACAGGAAGATGATGATCTGCTGCCATGCCGCGAGTGCCGGGCCCGCCGGGCCCATCGCATCGATCAGGACGCGCGTCAGCAGCGTCATCGCCGCGACCTTGGGCGCGCTGGCGAAGAAGGTCGTCACCGGGGTCGGCGCGCCTTCATAGACGTCGGGGGTCCACATATGGAACGGCACCGCGCTGATCTTGAACGCCAGCCCCGCGACGACGAAGACGATGCCGAACAGCAGGCCGATATTGACCCCGCCCGCCATCGCCGTGGCGACCCCGGCGAAATCGGTGGTACCCGAAAAGCCGTAGAGCAGCGAGATGCCGAACAGGAGGATGCCCGAAGCGAGCGCACCGAGGACGAAATATTTGAGCCCCGCCTCGCTCGACCGATCATCATTACGCATGAAGCTGGCGAGCACATAGGAGGCAAGGCTGTTGAGCTCGAGCCCGACATAGAGCGTCATCAGGTCGCGCGACGAGGCCATGATGCCCATGCCGAGCGCCGCGAAGACGATCAGCGCCGAATATTCGGCGCGCATCGCCTCGCCGAAATAGCGCGGCGCGATCGCGATGCAGACGAAGCTCGCGGCATAGATGAGCAGCTTGGCGAACCCGCCGAAGCCGTCGACCGCGAGCGTGCCCGAAAAGACCGAAGCCTCGGTGCCGAACAGCGCCGCGACCGCGACCGCCGCGGCGGCGAGCGTCAGCAGCGCCGCGAGCTGATAGAGCCCGACCTGCCGGTCGCCCGCGAAGGCGCCAAGCATCAGCGTGATCAGCCCGCCGATCGTCAGGATCAGCTCGGGCCAGACGAGCGCGAGATCAGCGGTCATTGGACGCCTCCCGCATGATGCGCTTCGCCCTTGGCGTCTCCGTGCGCCGGAGCGGCCGCCTTGGGCTTGCCCGCCGTGACATGCGCGTCGCCCGCGGGCTTCGCCGGGGCGAGCCGCGCGACCACCGTGGTCACGTCGCCGCGCATCGGCGCGAGGAAGCTCTCGGGATAGACGCCCATCCACAGCGCGACCGCGGCGAGCGGCACGAAGATCGCCCATTCGCGGGGATTGAGGTCGGGCATGGCCTTCACATCGTCCTTGGTCAATTCGCCGAACACGACGCGGCGATAGAGATACAGCATGTAAGCGGCGCCGAGGATGATGCCGGTGGTGCAGACGAACGCCGCCCAGCTCGACGCCTCATAGATGCCGGCGAGGCTCAGGAATTCGCCGACGAAGCCGCTGGTGCCCGGCAGGCCGATCGACGCCATGGTGAACAGCATGAAGAACAGCGCATAGGCCGGCATGTTCACTGCAAGCCCGCCGTAGCGGCTGATCTCGCGCGTGTGCAGCCGGTCGTAGATCACGCCGACGCAGAAGAAGAGCGCGGCCGAGACGACGCCATGGCTGAGCATGATGATCAGCGCGCCCTCGATCCCCTGCTGGTTGAAGGCATAGAGGCCCGCGGTGACGATCGCCATATGCGCGACCGACGAATAAGCGATCAGCTTCTTCATGTCGCTCTGCACCAGCGCAACGAGGCTGGTATAGACGACCGCGACCATCGACAGCGCGAACACGAGCCACATGAATTGCGCCGAGGCGTCGGGGAACATCGGCATCATGAAGCGCAGGAAGCCGTAAGACCCCATCTTGAGCAGCACGCCCGCCAGGATCATCGAGCCCGCGGTCGGCGCCTGGACGTGCGCATCAGGAAGCCAGGTGTGGACCGGCCACATCGGCATCTTGACCGCCATGCTCGCGAAGAAGGCGAGCCACAGCCAGGTCTGCATCTCCGGCGGGAAATTATAGTTCAACAGGACCGGAATCTCGGTCGTCCCCGCCTCGCGGATCATCGCGATCATCGCGACGAGCATCAGCACCGATCCGAGCAGCGTATAGAGGAAGAATTTGAACGCCGCATAGATGCGGTTCTGGCCGCCCCAGATGCCGATGATCAGATACATCGGGATCAGCACGCCCTCGAAGAAGATGTAGAAGAGCAGCAGATCCTGCGCCGCGAAGACGCCGATCATGATGACTTCCATGACGAGGAACATCGCCATGTAGAGGCCGACGCGCTGCTTGATCGATTCCCAGCTCGCGAGGATGCAGAGCGGCATCAGGAAGGTGCTGAGCACGATCAGCATCATCGCGACGCCGTCGACGCCGAGTGCCCACTGGAAACGGCCGAACAGGTCGGCGCGCTCGGTGAACTGCCATTGCGCGCCGCCGATGTCGAAATTCGCCCACAGCATGATGCCGAGCGCGAAATCGACCAGCGTCGCGCCGAGCGCGATCATGCGCGCGGGCTTCGCCTCGACGAACAGGCAGGCGATGGCGGCGATCGCGGGGATCGCCAGCATCAGCGACAGGATGGGAAGCCCGCTCACAGGAACTTCACCATGGCCCAGCTGGCGAGGCCGACGAGACCGAGCAGCATCACGAACGCATATCCATAAACATAACCCGATTGCAGCCGGACCGCGAGCCGGGTCCCCCCCTGGACGAGCGCCGCGACGCCATCGGGACCGAAGCGGTCGATGGTGCCTTCATCCCCGCGCTTCCAGAAGAAGCGGCCGATCGCGAAGGCGGGCTTCACGAACAGGATGTTGTAGAGCTCGTCGAAATACCATTTGTTGTACAGGAACTGGTGCAGCAGCCTGAACTGCGCCACGAATTTTGCCGGCAGGCTGGTGTCGCGGATATAATTGTTCCACGCAATCGCCAGACCGATCGCCATCGCGGTGAACGGCGCCCACTTAATCCACAGCGGCACTTCGTGCGCTGCGTGCATCAGATGCTCGTCGAAGAAGAGGCTGCCCTTCCAGAAGGCCATTCCGCCCTCGGGATCGATGAACGCATGGTGGAAGACGAAACCCGCGAACACCGCGCCGAGCGACAGCACCCCGAGCGGGATCAGCATCGAGAGCGGGCTTTCGTGCGGGTGATAGCCCGCGGTGCCGTCCCCGTGTGAGTCATGGTGATGCGCATGGGCATGGTCGTCATGGCCGTGCCCATGATCATCGTGCACCGCATGCTGGATATGCTCGCTCTGGTCCCAGCGCGGCTTGCCGTGGAAGGTCAGGAAGACGAGGCGCCACGAATAGAAGCTGGTGAGTAGCGCCGCGAAGGTGCCGACCCAGAAAGCGACCTGTCCGCCGCCGCCCGCGGCATAGGCCGCCTCGAGAATGCCGTCCTTCGAATAGAAGCCCGCGAAACCCGCGACGCCCGCGATGCCGACGCCGGTGATCGCCAGCGTCCCCGCCATCATCGCCCAGTAAGTGAGCGGGATGTGCTTACGCAGCGCGCCGTAATAGCGCATGTCCTGCTCATGGTGCATCGCATGGATCACCGAGCCCGCGCCGAGGAACAGCAGCGCCTTGAAGAAGGCGTG
>NZ_JAOZVW010000137.1 GCF_025869345.1 Sphingopyxis sp. | reverse complement strand
CTGCGACTAGGCAGCAAGCTGCCAAGTCTCGCTGCCCTCCCCTGAAGGGGAGGGATTGAAATTGGGGAGATCGCACTAAAGTCCCCCATAGCGGCGCTCGCGCCGCGCAAAATGGTCGAGCGCCGCCTGCAGGTCGGCGGGCTTGAAATCGGGCCACAGCGTATCGGTGAAATACAGCTCGGCATAGGCCGATTGCCAGAGCAGGAAGTTCGACAACCGCACTTCGCCCGAGGTGCGGATGAGCAGGTCGAGCGGCGGCAGGTCGGCGGTGTCGAGATGCGCCTCGATCGCCTCGGCGGTGATCGCTCCCGCCGCAGCAGCCGCGGCGGCCGCGCGCACCAGTTCGTCCTGCGCGCCATAGTTGAGCGCAACCGCCAGCGTCGTGCGGCTGTTGCCCGCGGTGCGACTCAGTGCCTTTTCGATCAGCTCGACGACGTCGGGCGCGAGCGCGCGCCAGTTGCCGATGATCTTGAGCTTCACGTCGTTCGCGGCAAATTCGTCGAGGTCGGAGAGGATGAAGCGCTTCATCAGCCCCATCAGGTCGCTGACTTCTTCCTCTGGCCGCTTCCAGTTCTCCGACGAAAAGGCATAGAGCGTCAGCGCTTCCAGCCCCATTTCCGCCGCGGCGCGAACGATCGTGCGCACCGCCTCGACCCCGGCCTTGTGCCCGGCGACGCGCGGCAGAAAGCGCTTCTTGGCCCAGCGGCCGTTGCCGTCCATGATGATGGCGACATGGCGCGCGCCGTGGTGTGTTTCGGACACTGGAGAAACCTAAAACTCCGTTCGCCCTGAGCTTGTCGAAGGGCCGTTCTTTCTTCCAGGGAAAAAGGACGGGGCTTCGACAGGCTCAGCCCGAACGGCTGACAGGGAAGCGCGGAAACGCACTAGCCCAAAATTTCCTTTTCCTTCGCCGCCGCCGCCGCGTCGATGTCGGCGATGGTGCTGTCGGTCAGCTTCTGGACCTCGGTCTCCGAACGCTTGCGCTCGTCCTCGCTGATTTCCTTCTTATTCTCGTCGGCCTTGAGATTATCCATGCCGTCGCGGCGGACGTTGCGGACCGCGACGCGCGCCTTCTCCGCATACTGCCCCGCGAGCTTCGACAATTCCTTGCGGCGCTCCTGCGTCATTTCGGGGATCGGCAGGCGCAAAAGCTGGCCGTCGACGATCGGGTTGAGGCCGAGGCCCGCCGAGCGGATCGCCTTGTCGACCGGGCCGACGTTCGACTTGTCCCACACCTGCACCGCGAGCATCCGCGGTTCGGGAACGCTGACCGAGGCAACCTGGTTCAGCGGCATATGGCTGCCATAGACCTCGACCGTCACCGGATCGAGCAGCGCGCTGTTCGCGCGGCCGGTGCGCAGGCCCGCAAGATCGTGCTTCAGCGATTCGACCGCGCCGTGCATCCGGCGTTCGAGGTCGGCCTTGTCATATTTCGCCATCTGTCTTTCCTCTCTTGATCTCAGTTCGCCGCTTCGACGACGGTGGCAACGCCCTCGCCCGCCAGCACGCGCGCCAGATTGCCGGCCTCGCGGATGTTGAACACGACGATCGGGATATTATTGTCGCGGCAGAGCGCCACCGCGCTCGCGTCCATGACCTTGAGATTGTCGGCGAGCACGCGGTCATAGCTCAGGCTGTCATAGCGGACCGCGTTCGCATCCTTCTTGGGATCGGCATTATAGACGCCGTCGACGCTGGTGCCCTTGAGGAGCGCGTCGCACTTCATCTCGGCGGCGCGGAGCGCGGCGCCGCTGTCGGTGGTAAAGTAAGGCGCGCCGACGCCCGCGGCGAAGATCACGACGCGCCCTTTTTCCAGGTGACGTTCGGCGCGGCGGCGGATCACCGGCTCGCACACCTTGTCCATCTCGATCGCCGACTGGACGCGCGTCTGGACGCCGAGCTGTTCGAGCGCATTCTGCATCGCGAGCGCGTTCATCACCGTCGCGAGCATCCCCATATAATCGGCCTGCGCGCGGTCCATGCCCTTGGCGGCGCCCGCCATGCCGCGGAAGATGTTGCCGCCGCCGATGACGAGGCAGATTTCGAGCCCGCGATCCTTCGCTTCCTTGACCTCGGCGGCCATGCTCGCGACCGTTTCGGGATCGATGCCAAAGGGGGTGGAGCCCATCAACGCCTCGCCCGACAGCTTGAGCAATATGCGTTTCATGCCGGGCAATGCCATGTCGGGGGGAACCTCTTGCAAACTCTATAAATGCGAATGGCGCGCACCCTAGTGAAGGCGCGCGCCATTGCCAAGCGGACTGCCATGCTTCCCTTTACTTCGTCATGCTGAACTTGTTTCAGCATCCATGGCCCGGCTTTCGCCTTCCGGGCCTGCGGAGACCGGGAAGACCGGCCATGGACCCTGAAACAAGTTCAGGGTGACGATGAAACGGAGGGCAGTCCCTATTTCAGATCAGACGCCGGCGGCCGCCGCGACTTCCGCCGCGAAGTCGCTTTCTTCCTTCTCGATGCCTTCGCCGAGCTGGAAGCGGACGAAGCCCTTGAGCGTGATCGCGGCGCCGACATCCTTGCCGGCCGCGGCGACGACTTCGGCGACCGGGGTCTTGCCGTCCATCACGAAGAGCTGCGACAGCAGCGCGTTTTCCTTGCGGAACTTGGCGATCGAGCCATCGACCATCTTGGCGACGATCTCGGCGGGCTTGCCCGACTGCGCCGCCTTTTCCTCGGCGATCGCGCGTTCGCGAGCGACGAGGTCGGCGTCGAGGTCGTCGCCGTTCAGCGCCAGCGGGTTCGCGGCGGCGACGTGCATCGCCAGCTGCTTGCCGAGCGGTTCGAGCACATCGGCGCCCGCGGTCGATTCGAGCGCGACGAGCACGCCGATCTTGCCCATGCCGGGCGCGGCGGCGTTGTGGACATAGCCGGTGACGACGCCCGAGCCGACCGACAGGATCGCGGCGCGGCGCAGCGACTGGTTCTCGCCGATCGTCGCGATGTTGCTCGTCAGCTTTTCGGCGACGGTGCCGCCGGTCGGATAGGTCGCAGCGGCGAGCGCGTCGATGTCGGTGATATTGTTCGCGAGCGCGACCTGCGTCACGTCGCGGACGAAGTCCTGAAACTGCTCGTTCTTGCCGACGAAATCGGTTTCGCTGTTCACTTCGACGAGCGCGCCCTTGGCGCCGTCGGTGGCGAAACCGACGAGACCTTCGGCGGCGACGCGGCCGGCCTTCTTGGCGGCGGCGGCGAGGCCCTTGGTGCGCAGCCAGTCGATCGACGCCTCGATGTCGCCGCCGTTTTCAGCGAGCGCCTTCTTGCAGTCCATCATGCCGGCGCCGGTGCGGTCGCGCAGTTCCTTGACGAGGGCGGCCGTGATCTCAGCCATGGGATATTCCTTTCCAAAGGGGCGGGCGCGTTCGGGCCCGCGGGACGCCCGCGCGCATGGCGGGGCGATAAGTCAAACGGATGACAGGGACGGCGCAGGTCTTGCCGCGCCGTCCCGTCATGCACGAGCGCGCTCAGGCGTCGCTCTGGCGTTCGGTTTCGGCAGCCGCTTCGGCGGGAACCTGTTCGTCTTCGTTCGGAGCGGCTTCGACCAGCGCCGGCTCGGCGACGGGCTCGACCGCCGCGCCCAGATCCTCGCCGCGATCGGCGCGGGCCTGCTGGCCGCCGCGGGTCGCCGCCTGGGCCACCGCGTCGCAGTAAAGGCGAATGGCGCGCGCGGCGTCATCGTTCGCCGGAACCGGGAAGGCGATGCCGTCGGGCGAGACATTCGAATCGAGGATCGCGACGACGGGGATGCCGAGGACGTTGGCTTCCTTGATCGCCAGCTCTTCCTTGTTCGCGTCGATCACGAACATCACGTCGGGAATGCCGCCCATGTCGCGGATGCCGCCGAGGCTGAGCTCCAGCTTGTCGCGCTCGCGGGTCTTGTTGAGCACTTCCTTCTTGGTGAGGCCCGAGGTGTCGCCCGAAAGCTGCTCTTCGAGCGTCTTGAGGCGCTTGATCGAGTTCGAGATCGTCTTCCAGTTGGTGAGCATCCCGCCCAGCCAGCGATGGTTGACGAAATGCTGGCCCGAGGCGCGGGCCGCGTCGGCGATCGGACCCTGCGCCTGGCGCTTCGTCCCGACGAACAGCACCTTGCCGCCGGCAGCCGAGGTCGACGAGATGAAGTCGAGCGCGCGCGCGAAAAGCGGCACGGTCTGCGACAGGTCGAGGATGTGGATGCCGTTGCGCGCGCCGAAGATATACGGCTTCATGCGCGGGTTCCAGCGGTGGGTCTGGTGGCCGAAGTGGGCGCCAGCCTCGATAAGATTCTGCATCGTGACGACAGGGGCCGCCATAGTCTTTCTCCTTCCGGTTAGTCCTCTGAAAGGCAAGAACCGGGCTATCCGCTGGGGATGGACCCGGCACCGGTATGTGCGCCTTCCATGTGGAATGGGCGGCCCGTTAGCGGGGCTGGCGCGGAAAAGCAAGGGGAGAAGGACAAACGGTGGCGGCGGGATGCGCAGCGGGAGAGGAAATGACTGGTTCCATCGGAAGCGGAGCTATCCTCCATCGTCATCCCGGACTTGATCCGGGATCCATTCAACCGGCGCTGAGAGAATGGATCCCGGATCAAGTCCGGGATGACGAGAATCTGAAAATCGCGCTCAGCATCTCTTATCTTCGTCATTCCCGCGAAAGCGGGAACCCAGAGCGTGCGTCGGCTGACCCCA